>JAITQR010000340.1 GCA_031288815.1 Treponema sp. | reverse complement strand
GAGGCTCGTTCGAGAGGAAATTTATTATACCGTCTGGTTTAATACCAAATTTTTGTAAGCTGTGCTTTAAGTGAACCGAGGCAAGCCTCGGGGTATTAAACCAGACTTCCGAATAAAGGTTCCTGAGAAACCGGAGTTTGGAGGAGGATGCCATGAAATTGAAGAAGCTGTACGGGGTCCTTGGGGTCTTGTCCGTAATTCTGACCATTCTGTTTTCAGGCTGTTCCCGGGAACGGGTTCCGGCGGAGTCCGCTCCCCCGGAGTCCGCTCCGGTGACGGATCCGCCCATAACCGTTCTGCCCAGAACGGGACTTCCCTCCGAGGAAATTACGGTCCTTGCCTTTAGCCGCGACGGTAAATACTTTCTTGCGGGATCATCGGAGGGGTATCTGCGGATTTGGGAACTCCTTGCGGGAAGACAAACCGGGGTTTTGAAGACCGAAGGAAGCCCGTTGACCGGGGCCTTTAGTCCCGGCGGCAATATGGTTGCCGCGGGTGACGGAGAGGGGACCGTCCGGGTCTGGAACCTTGCTTCCGGCGCTACTGTCCAGGAATTTAAAACGGATTCTTCACTGGTCTCTTTGGATTACAGCGCCGACAGGACAATCCTTACCCTTGCCGCCGGGGGAGATCTGCGTTATTGGGATGTCCTTTCAGGTAAATCCCTCGCGGAGGGGATCCGGGGCATAGAAAGTTCCGGCGGCGCGGTACTTGGAGGAGGAGGCGAACGGGTCCTCTCCGCGGGGGAAACGGGGGCCCGGCTTTTTTCGACGGCGGATGGAAGGGAACTGGGCGCCTTTTCCGCCCTCGGCGGCGCCGGGCTTTTTCTGGCCCAGAGTTTTGACGGCAGCCATGCGGCCGGCGCGGAAGGTGGGGGACCCATTACCATCGTTGACGCCGGAGGGGAAGAAACCGGCAGGATCATTGCCGGCCCCCCCGGTATAAGCGCCCTGGCCCTGGATAACGGCGGCGGAAGGCTCCTGACAGGCCACAAAGACGGGGTTGTCCGCCTCTGGGATACGGAAACCGGAACGGAATTGGCCAGCTATCTTGGAACAGGCGGCGCGGATGGAGAGTGGGCGGGTATGACCAATGACGGGTATTACAATGCTTCGGCCCACGGCGCTTCCCTCTTTTCGATTACCGATGGAGAAGAAAGCTATAACCTTTCCCAATTTGCCGAAGTTCTCCACCGGCCCGACCTTTTTTACAATATTCTCAGCGGCCGGGAACCCGCGCCGGAGGACAATCTTAAAACCTATCTCCGAGACAACAGCCTCCAGCCGCCGGTGGTAGAAATCCTCACAGCGGCGGGAACGGAGGTTCCGGGAGAGACGGCGGAACTGCGGGCAAAGATAACGGTGCGGCGGGGCGGGCTGGGCGCGATTACGGTATATAACAGGGCGGTCCCCGAGGATATTTATACCATTGACGAAATAAAAACTTCCGAGGGAAATGAAAGGGGAAATGTTTACTACGAAGTAAAGATGAATGTACCGGTTGAAGCGGGGCAGAACCAAATAGGCATTGGGGCCTTTAATAAAAACGGCATGATAGAGTCCGGGATACCGGAGATTGAGGTGGTTTCCGCCCATGCGGGCTCCGCCGGCGGAGACGGGAAAGCCGCGCTGCACATCCTTTTGGCCGGCATAGGAACATATCAAAGCCCGGAGATAAAGGATCTTAACTTTACCATTGCGGATGCCGAGGCCCTTGGAGGAATGTTCCGCCGGCAGGAGGGGAAGTCCCTCTTTTCAAAGATAAACATAGTTTCCCTTTATAATGAAGGGGTTACCAAAGAGGGATTTTACCGTGCCTTTGACGACTTAAAGAAAGAGGCCCGCAGGGACGATACCTTTGTGTTTTTCTTTTCCGGCCACGGCGCGGTGGATCGGGGCGGAGATTTCTTCTTTTTCCCCTATGATTCAAAGGGAGAAGCCAATCCTCCTGAGGACAACATAACCAAAACGGATATTATAAAAAACATTCTCAAGGTTAAAGCCAGAAATGTATTGATTATGATGGATACCTGCCAGTCCGGGGCCATTCTGGAAATGGACTCGGCCTTCGGCAGACTCTGGAAAAAACTGGAACGGAAGGCGGTTCTGGTAGCCGCCGCGGGAAATCAATACGCCATAGAATCCTCCGCTTACGGCCACGGCCTCTTTACCTGGTCCATTCTGGACAGCCTGGAAGGCGGCGCGGTTTCGGCGGGAACCCGTTATATCGGCGTGACGGAGATGATGAACCAGGTCCGCAGGAAGGTGCCCGAGATCGCGGCGGAAGTAGTCACCGGAGAAACAGCCCTGAAAGGCGGTTCTTTCCTGGACGAAGAGATACGCCAGGAGCCGCTGGCAAAACTGCCCGCGGTGAATTTCACTATCATCGACCTTGGGGAAATATGGGAAGGTATTCCCGTTAAGGGCGGCGTTTTTACCATGGGGAGTCCTGAAGAGGAGAGAGAAAGAAAGCGGGAAGAGATCCGGCGCCGGGTTACGGTAAGTGATTTTATCATCGGTAAATACGAGGTGACGCAGGACGAATACGCCGCCCTCATGGGGAGCAATCCCAGCCGTTTCAAAGAAGGCGGAAATCCTGTCGAACAGGTAAGCTGGTTCGAGGCGGTTGAATATTGCAACAGGCGGAGCCGCCGGGAAGGGCTTAGCCCTGCCTATGTCATTAAAGGGCAGGATGTACAATGGGACAAAAAGGCCAACGGTTACCGTCTGCCTACCGAAGCGGAATGAGAATACGCCTGCCGGGCGGGCACGGCCGGCCCCTTCAGTACCGGTAACACTATTACCTCGGAGATGGCGAACTTTGACGGCAGTTTCAGCTATGGCGGCGCCCCAAGAGGAAGGAACCGGGGGAAGACCCTCCGGGTGGGCAGCTTTAATCCGAACCCCTGGGGAATCTGCGATATGCACGGCAATGTCTGGGAATGGTGCTGGGACTGGAAGGCCCCCTACCCGGAGGGGAGCGTCTCAAACCCGGCGGGCCCCGCTTCTGGCTCTTACAAGGTAAGCCGGGGGGGCAGTTGGCGGGTAGGGGCCCAGTCCCTGCGTTCCGCCCTGCGGGGCAGCAATCCCCCCGCGGACCGGGGCGACGGCCTGGGTTTCAGGCTGGCACGATCACTTTAATACGATCACTTTAAGAGGAGGCATGATATGAAAAGGTTTTTTACGCTATGGGGATGGCTGCTTGCCTTGTCCCTGGTTTTTGCCGGAACCCTGGAAGCCCAGGATGTATACCTTCAGGAGGGGCATCGTAGTTCTGTTGAGGCCCTTGCCTGGAGTCCCGACGGTACGCGCATGGCAAGTGCCGGTGAGAACGAGAGCGGGTATTGGCAGGTAAAAATATGGGATATGTCCACGGGTCGCCTGCTTTTTAGTAAACCAATGCCGGGTTACTATAACGGAGGACTTGCCTGGAATCCCGACGGTACGCGGCTTGCCGCGGCGGTTTACTCTTACAATGGGGGTGAGTTCAAGATATGGGACGCGGAGAGCGGTGAAGAAGTTTTTTCCCTTAAAGGCCGGGTAACCGCCCTTGCCTGGAGCCCGGACGGGAGGAAAATTGCCGCTGGCGCGGGAAACAATCAAAATAATCAGCTGATCGTTCTGGATACCGGGACGGGAAGGGAACTCCTAAGCCTCCGGGGCCACGGCGGCGCTATCAACTCTCTTTCCT
>JAITQR010000336.1 GCA_031288815.1 Treponema sp. | reverse complement strand
TCGGGGGGAGATCTTATTCCCTGGCTCCGGGAACAAATTGATAATCTGGAGTACGACGCCGTACGGGAAAAGCTGGAATCCCTTGTTTAGGCCAAAAGCGAACCGGGAAACGGCCCGGGGATAAACGCCAATTTACGGCCGTTCCAGCATCTCCCCTACCATCCTGCCTATGTCCGCTCGGAAGTCCCGCCAATGGGGCTTACGGATCCACTTAAGGCTGTCAAATTCGTCTTCGGGTATACCGGTAATTATTTCACATACCAGAGGAACTTCAATTCCCGCCTCTTTTTCCCGGGCCTGCCTAAAGGCTTCGGCCCAGTCAATTTTCTCGTGGAGGAATATTTCCCGTAAATCCGCCACGTCTTTGGCGGCAAAGCGGAAAAGGGCGGTAATTTTATTGGAAAGCATGTTTTGAATCGAATCGGTACGGTAAAAAAGGGAAGTTTGTACCAGGGGCCCGAAATGAGGAACCAAATCGTTTACAAAATCGAGTTTTAATTCGGCTTCGATATCTTCCCGCCGGACAAACACCGACCAATACGTAACATCTTTTATAAACCGTTTCCCGGTATCCAGCAGAAACCCTTCTTCTTCAAGAGCGGCCAGAACCAGATTTGCCTGATCCTTAAAGGCGTTATCAGAACTGACAAAGAAATCCAGATCATCCGAATAGCGGTGACGGTAATAGGCTCGGCTAAGGGCGGTTCCACCGGTCAGAAAGAAATGTGTTCCGCACCGACTTACTGTATTCAGAACCCCATCCTGAAGGGGATACAGGTTCTTTTCGTAGTATTCCGATGGCGAAATCAAAGAGCCTCCTTCGGCCTTTCGGCCAGATGCGCCGGGACAACTCCGGAGTATAAAGTTCTTTTATTTTTTCAATCCCCCAGAGAGCGACGACATACTCCCAATGGAGCCGTTCCAGGGAACGGACGAGCAGGGTTTTTTGATCAAAGGGACCGGCCTTTTCAAGACGGCCTTCCAGAACCGCCAGCATATCTTCGGGACTAGCCGTATAATCCCAGTTGAGAGAATCCAGACAATTCAGTTTTTCCTCAAGAGACAAAACCATACTACTATGCTAAACCGGGAAGCGGAACCTGTCAATTTAAGGTGTTGCCGGTTCGGCGGGACAACCCGGAGGGAGGGGCTAAGGGATGGAGGCTGTTTCCGCCATAAACGCCGCGAGTCCCTCAGGGGTTTCAAAGGCCCCCTGGAAGAAACCCGGACCCCCGCCGCCCCTGCCGCCGTGCCGCTCCATCGGCTCTTTGAGGAGGGGCCGGATATCCGCGCCCTTGGCGGCGCAGAAGGCGGCGAATTTTTTGTCCTCCCGGGAGGCCAGTACCAGGAGGGCCCGGGTTTTTTTCTGCGCCGCCCTTCCTACCCGGAGGATCTTTTCGATGCTTCCGCTGCCGTAAGTCTCGGCTATTAAAGGCGGACCCTCCTGCCCTCCGCTTTCGCCGTCCCCTCCGGTTTCGGCGGCCTTTTCCCCCGCCTTTTGGAGCAGCGCCTCCGCCAGGGCTTCCGCTTCCGCCTCCTGGCAGGCCTTCAGATCCCGCTCGAGCCGGGCGGTCTTTTCCAGCAGGGAAAGTACCCCGGCGCCGGTTTCCGCCACGGGGATCTTGAGGGCCCGGGACACGGTTTCGCCGTTTTGTCTGAGGAGGCGGCTGTCCAGGAGAACCCGCCGGCCGGCGATAAAGCTGATCCGGGTCATGCCCTTGTACTTCTCCGCGGCCAGGATGCGCAGTATCCCTATTTCGGCGGTGGATCCGCAGTGGGTACCGCAGCAGGGGGAAAAATCGTGGCCCGCGATTTCCACCACCCGGATTACCTCCTCCCCCCGGGGCGGGACTTTCCGCAGGGGGAATTGCGCGATGTCCTCCGGCGGGCAGTGGTGGATGATCAGGGGCGCGCCGGCCTCGACGGCGTCCATCACCGCGTCTTCCACCCGGAGCAGCGTTTCTCCGGTCAGCTCCGGGGCGTCCACGTCGATGGTGCAGAGTCCGGCCCCCAGGTGCATGGAGAGGGTGTACTTCCCCGTAAGGCGGAGGATCGTTCCCGAAAGGAGATGCTGGGCGCTGTGGTGAACCGTCAGATCCCTCCTCCGCCGGGCGTCAAGGAGCAGCGCCGCCGGGCCGGGGGAGAGTTGCGCCGCTTCCGCCGCCGGAACAAGGTGGAGGATCTCCTCCCCTTTCTCCGCCGGATTCACCGGAGGGGCTTCCCTTACGTCCAGCAGGGCCACGCCGTTAATGCTGCCCCGGTCGGCGTCCTGTCCGCCCCCTTCGGGGTAGAAGATGGTTTTATCCAACAGGACAGCCGCCCATTCTCCCATGGGCCGTATTTCCCGAATCTCCGCCTCGAAGGGTTCGGGGGAAGCGTAGTCGTAGTAGAGCCGTTCTGTCCGCATAAGCTTACCGGGAAGGGGCGGGGCTTTCGCTTATCCAGGCCTCGTAGGGGGCCAGATCCTTTACGCCCCGGCTGCCCGCGTCAAGCCGTACCGCCTTGGGGTTA
>JAITQR010000323.1 GCA_031288815.1 Treponema sp. | reverse complement strand
GCCAGAACGGCCCTGCCCAGGGGGGTATCCTCCTCCACCGTAAGGGCGTAAAGGGAAAGATGGGCGGGTTTCCGGGCCAGGGTTTTTTCTATGTCATCAAGCAGGACATCCCGATCCTGGCGGGGAAGGCCTGCGATAAGGTCGGCGGAAAAAGCGCCGGGAAAGATCTCCGCGGCAAGGCCCAGCCGCCTCTCCAGAAGTTCCGGATCCCCGGCCCGGTGAACCAGGGCGCGGGAGGCGGGATTAAAGCTCTGTACCCCCAGGGAAAGCCGGTTTACCCCTCCTTCCCGGGCGGCCCGTAAAAAAGCCTCGTCCGCCGCCTCGGGATTCGCCTCCAGGGTAAATTCCCGGGAATCCTCCGGGGGCAGCAGGGCGCCGAGACCCGCGAGGAGGCGGCCTAGCCCATCCGTCCCCAGGGTGGAAGGATCGCCGCCGCCGATGTACACCGTGGGAACCCGGCAGCCGGGAAATTCCTCAAAGAGGCTCCTCCCGTCGGCAAGCAGGGCGTCTATGTAGGCGTCTATCGCCGAAGCGGGCGGCGGGGACGGCGCGGGGACGGCCTCTTCCGGGAGAACCGAATAAAAATCGCAGTAATCGCAGAAAGACCGGCAGAAGGGAACGTGGATATAGAGGGAAAATTCGTTCCCCCACCGGCTCCGGCATAAACCCGTGGCCACCCTGTTTTCTCAGGGAAGACCCAGGCGGTTTAAAGGCCAGTAGCGGAGCAAAACCTTCCCGCTTACCTGCTTTATGGGAATGGGGCCCCAGGTACGGGAGTCGTTGGTGTTGCTGCGGTCGTCGGAAAGCACGAAACACTCGTTTTCCCCCAGGACGATCCGATCCATGTCTCCCGAGAAGGGCAGGGATTCATCCCAGATGGCGGGCACATGGGGAATATCCGGAACATAGTCCCCATCGGAAAGTTCAAATTCGGTAAAGGTATAGGAACTGCCCCGCTCCCGGATCCGCAGGACAAAGTTTGTCATGGTAATCTCGTCGCCGGGAAGACCGACAATCCGCTTGATATAAGTCCGGTAAGCCCGGTCAAAAAAGCCGAAACGCTGGGCGCTGAAAAAACGGATTATCCAGTCCAGGGCAAGTTTGGGAAAACTCTGTTCCTCCCGCAAGGACGTGTCGATGAGAACGATATTACCCCGCTTAACCGGCTGCATGGGGAGCCTGAGGCTCGACAGGAGCCCGTGAACCGTAAAGGAAAGGCAGATGAACCGATCCCCTTTGCGGAGCCCCGGCCGCATAGAATCGTTCTCCAAAACCCGCATGGAAAAGAAAAAGGAGGTAAAAGAATTGTAGAGGACAAAAAGCCCCAGGAACCAAAACACTAAGCCCCTGATCCGGTGGCGTTTGTTCTTTTGTTCCGCGTAGGAATATTTTAGCGATTTGTCGAAGAGCATAACTTTTCCCTTAACGAATAAGGCCGGCTCTCCAGTCTATGCCCGCGGAACCCCGCCGCCAGAGGGGCCAGTAGATGAGGGATCCTTTTCCCAGCACCTTGCTTAGGCGTACCGGCCCGAAATACCGGCCGTCCCGGGAATTGTCCCGGTTGTCCCCCAGGGGCATGACCCTGCCTTCCGGCACATACCAGCCCAGTTGGCGCCGGGCAAGGAGGCTGCGGTAGCGGCTGTCCTGGGGCAAAATTCCCCGCAGGGTTTCAAGCCAGGCCTGTTCCACCGCGAAAGAATCCTGCACGGACTTGAGACCCCCCACCTTGGCCCGCAGGGATTCGGGCGGATTAAGCCCCATGTCCCGGTAAGCCTCAATCTTTCCCAGGGCTTCCAGGGCGGGGTACTCCTCGGGGCTTACGAGGCGGCTCAGGTTGTGTTTCCAGCCCCGTTCCGCCTGATAGTCCCGTTCATCCACCCAGCGGGTCTCCCCGGAGAAGAGTATTCGCAGCTCCCCGCGCCGGGTGACAAAGCGATCCCCCCTCTCCCCCACCGTCCGCTTGATCAGGAAGTGAACCTTGGGCTCCCCCGACTCGTCCCGGTCGATATCCACGAAGGAAAGGGTGAGCATGTAGAGGATCCGCTGGGCGATGTCGAAGGCCGGGCCCTGGGAAAGGTAGGAAGGGTTTTCAAAGATGATGATGTCGTTCCGTTTCGGCTTTATCGGGCTGGGCAGCTTTCCCAGGCCGGGGAGGATCTCCGGGCCGTAGACAAGTTTGTTGACGAAGATCCGGTCTCCGATAAGGAGGGTGTCTATCATCGAGCCCGAAGGGATCTGGTAAGCCTGCAGGAGGTACTGATTGATCAGGAGGACCATTCCGGCGGCCCAGATGAAGGCTTCTACCCAGTCCAGCACAAAGTTTTTTTTCCGCTGTTTTTCCTTTTTTTCCCGTTTGATCCGCCGGCGGCGGCTTAGAAACAGTTCGGTGACGTATTGTATCCGGTCAAAAAAGTCAGCTCTCTGGGCCATTTGAGAAAAACTACCACGAAGTACATTCGTTGACAAGGCGTTAAAGAGGGTCATATAATAGCCGCCATGCCGGAAAATTACGCGGAAGAAGACGCGATTCGCCTGAAACCTTTCCTGGGCCTGCGGCCGGGGGTATACCTTTGCCTTATTTACGGCGCGGTTATCCTTGCCGCCCTCTTTTTCCTGCTCCTCTTTCCCGGTATTTCCCGTCCCGGAAGCGTGGTTACGGTTACATCCGAACCCTGGGGGGCGGCGGTAAGGCTTGACGGGGTCTACCAGGGAACCGCCCCCTGCGAATTCTTTGTTCCCCGGGGTTCCCACAGCCTGGAACTGGTTTTTCCCGGTTTTGAAGGCCGGAAAATCGAGGCCGAAATCCCCGGACGCCTGGCCTTTTCTCTCTTTTTTCCCCGGAGGCTGGGTTTTGAGGAACAGCTTTCCCCGGAAAACGCTAAAAACCCTCCCGGCGGAGCCGCCCGGGGCGCGTTTCAAGACGGGGGAGCCCTGGGGATCATAGCCGGGGCCGGGGCCGACTACGCGGCCTGGACTTTCGCCGGGGAACCTACCGACGCTTACCAGATACCCCAGAGCCTTTCGGAGGGCTTTTACCGGGCCGGCCCCTACCTGGCGGGGGATAAAGAGGCAAGGGAGGAAGCGGAAGAGACCCTCAGGGCCGCCGTTCGTTTCGCCCTTACCAGGGCCGCCCTGCGGGATCTTGTCCGGGCAAAGACCCTTGCGGATAACGGGGGCCTTTCCCCCTCTCCCCTTTCCCTGCTCCGTTCCGCCGAGGGGATCCTCTCCTGGCTTGACGACGAGGCCGTCCGGTCCGGGGAAACGGCCTCCTGGCTTGCCGGGCTCCTGCCCCCAGGTACGGCCGCTTCCCTCCGTTCTTCCCCCTGGTTTATCCCCCCCTCCGGGGATTCCCCGGCAAGCCGGCCGGAGGGAGAGGGGGCGGATCTTCCGGGTAGTCAGGAAGACCCGGGCCGCCGGATCGGCGCCGGAGGGCTTTACTTCAGGGAGATCCCCGGGGAAGAGCCCGGAGAAAGCCGTTACATCGGTGAAACCCCGGTAAGCGCCGCTTCCTACGAGGCTTTCCTGGAAGACGAGCCCCGGTGGAGGCGGGAAAACCGGGAAGACCTGGCGGAACAGGGCCTGGTAAACGGGGAATACCTTGAGCCGGGCCCGGGGGAGGCCGGTACCGCCGGATTCCGGACAGGGGTGTCCTGGTACGCCGCCTCCGCCTTCTGCGCCTGGCTTGAGCGCCGGCTTCCCCCGGGATGGGAGGGCGCGGTAGTCCGGTTTCCCACCGAAGCGGAATGGACGGCATACCTCCGGGAAGGGGAGGTCTGGGAATGGTGCCAGGATCCCTACGCGCCCCTGGCCTTCCTCCCCGCCTCTCCTTCGGCAATCCGGCGGATCTCTTCCCCGGAACGGGTTCTGCGGGGCGGCGCCCGGCTTGGGAGCGCCCGGCAGGGGGAACGGGAAACCAGGGCTTCCCTGCCCCCCGAATTCTGCTCCCCCTTCGTATCCTTCCGGCCGCTTATTGTCCGGCCCCGGAGTCCGGGCGGGACAGAACAATGAGCGAAGGGATCAAGATAATCGCCCTAAACCGCCGCGCCCGGCACGACTACGCGGTGGAAGAGACCCTGGAGTGCGGCATAGAGCTTCTGGGCACGGAGGTAAAATCGTTCCGGGAAGGGAAGATCTCTTTCCCCGACGCCTGGGCCGAGATTATTGACGGCGAAGTGTGGCTTCGATCCCTCAGGATAGCGGAGAACCCCTTTTCATCGGTTTTTAACCACGATCCGGATAGGAAAAAGAAACTCCTCCTCCACCGGGAGGAGATAAAACGGCTTACCCGCCGGGTGGAAGAAAGGGGCTTCACCCTTGTCCCCCTGTCGTTTTATTTCAAAAAAGGCCGGGTAAAGGTGGAGGTGGGGGTCTGTAAGGGGAAAAAGACCTACGACAAGCGGGCGGATATTCGGGAGCGGGACCTTAAACGGGACGTGGAGAGGGAGTTCCGGCACGGGCTTAAAACCTAAGGCCGGTTTAGCCCCTGGCCGTTCCGGGCTTAGTTCGGATTTCAATTGATTCTTGACAATGATCTTCCCCCGCGGAATGCGGGGTATTAGCCCATGTACGGAAGAGAGGATATGCGTATGAAACTAAAATACCGTCTGATCATTATCGTTACGGCAATTGTAATGGCGGTGGGGTTATCTTTGGCCGTCATTTTGGTCAGCCTGGCCTCCGCGATGCAGATGGCCACCGCCCTGGAAAGCCAGGAACGGCTTGCCGCGGAACAGGCCCGGATTATCCAGATGCGGTATGAAGGGTACTTGCAGATCGTAAGAACCCTGGCGAACGCCATGGCCGATTTTGACGAAACCGAGGCGGGCAGGCAGCGTACCCGTTTCAATCAGCTTATACAAT
>JAITQR010000317.1 GCA_031288815.1 Treponema sp. | reverse complement strand
GGCGCCTTTGTGGGGCTTGAAAAATTCATTGAACAGCGGGTGGTTCAGCACCCCATGGGTTTCGGCGCGGATGTAAAGGAAAGGGGCGAGAAGAATCTGAAGGAACTTTACGACGCCCTCCATCCGGACGATCTTATCCACTTCGGGATGATCCCCGAATTTATCGGCCGGCTTCCCATCACCGTAAGTCTTGAAGACCTCAAGAGGGACGATCTAAAGAGGATCATCACCGAACCCCGCAACGCCATTGTAAAGCAGTACCAGGCGTCCCTGGCCATCGACGATGTAAAGCTTCACTTTACCGAGGGGGCCATAGACGCCATTGCCGATACGGCGATCAAACAGAAGACCGGCGCCCGGGGGCTGCGGGCCATCGTAGAAAAACTGATGACCGATATCATGTTTGAGATACCCTCCATAAAGGGGCAGAAGGAAGTTGTAATCACCCAGGAAATGGTTGAAAGATCGGATCCTCCTGAAATTCACCTCCTGCAAAAGAGCGCCTAAGCTGTGAAACCCGGCAGGGGTGTTTACGGACTTATCAAAAGACTCAAGGGGGGCGGCGCGATGATTTCTCTGCGGAAGAAACCGGCGGTTTTACCGTCTAAAACAAGCGCCGAAGAGTTTCCCCTTCTCCCCCTGCGGGGCCTGGTTCTGTTTCCCAATACGGTGGCTCCCATTTTCATTTCTTACAAGCCGGGGATCGGCGCGGTAGAAGAGGCTCTTACCCGGGACTGCCGGCTGTTCGCCGCCTGCCTGACGGCCGATACGGATCTTCCCTATACGGTTGGAACGGTGGTCCGTATCATCCAGCACCTGCGGCTGCCGGACAACACCTACCGGGTGGTGCTTCAGGGGGAATACCGGGGAACCAGCGCCGGCCTGCGGCAGCGGGACGATGTAACCCTGGCCCAGGTGGAACCGATAAAGACCCTGGGTTATACCGAACCGCCGGATACGGAATTTCTTGCCCTGATGCGATCGGTGCAGAAAGCTTTCGTCAAATACGCCGAATTCTCGAAAAAAATCAATGCCGATACGGTCGCGGCGGTGGAAAAAACCGAAAATCCGGAACGTCTGGCCAATCTGGCGTCCAATGCCATGGCGATCAAGGCGGAGAAAAAGGTGGAACTGCTTTCCATCCCGGACCTTCCCCGGCGGCTGGAAAGACTGCTGGAAACCCTCGAGCTGGAAAACGAGGTGTTTGGAATACAGAAGAACATCAACGTCAAAATTAAAAGCCGGATGGAAAAAAGCCAGCGGGACTACATCCTCCATGAGCAGCTTAAGGAAATAAACCGGGAACTGGGGAAAGAAACCGTTGAAGACGAATTCGCGGATCTTGAAAAGGCCGTAATCGACAAAAAACCGCCTGAAGAGGCGCTGGCCAAGGCGTGGAAAGAATTGAAACGCCTGCGGAAACTCCAGCCCCTTTCCCCGGAGGCGGGGGTGCTGCGGGGTTATCTGGAGTGGATAGCGGACCTTCCCTGGAGCGAATATACCAGCGATTCGGTGGATCTGGCGGAAGCGGAAAGGATCCTGGACGAGGATCACTACAATATGCGGAAGGCCAAGGAACGGATCCTGGAGTTTATCGCGGTTATGCAGATCGCCGCCCTGGGCGCTCCGGCGGGGAGGCCGGCTGAGATTGCAGCGGACAGATCCGCCGGCCCGGCGGAACCGGAACAGGCAGAGGGATCGCCTGATTCCGCCGATAATATTTCCGCCGGTGTTCAGCCCGCCGCCGGGCCGCCGCTTAAGGCGCCGGTTCCGGAACGGGCAGGCGTCAAGGGGCCCATCCTTTGTTTCGTGGGGCCTCCGGGTACGGGCAAGACCAGCCTGGGTAAGTCCGTGGCCCGGGCCCTGGGCAGGCGCTTTGTCCGCATATCCCTGGGCGGCGTAAGGGACGAGGCGGAAATTCGGGGGCACAGGAAGACTTATGTAGGCGCCCTGCCGGGGAAGATCATCCAATCCATGCGGAAGGCCCTCACCATGAACCCGGTGATCCTCCTGGATGAGATCGACAAACTTTCCAGCGATTTCCGGGGAGACCCGGCGTCGGCCCTCCTTGAAGTGTTGGACCCTGAACAAAACTTCTCCTTTACCGATCACTACCTGGAACTGGCCTACGATCTTTCCAAGGTCCTGTTCATCACCACCGCCAATTCCCTCCACACCATCCCCTACCCTCTCCTGGATCGCATGGAGATCATCGAGGTGCCCGGTTATGGGGAAAACGAGAAGCTGGCCATTGCCAAGCGTTTTCTGGTACCCAAGGAGCTGGAAGAAAACGGCCTTAAAGATACGCGGATTGTCTTTAGGGACGATGCCTTGCTGGAGATTATCCGGCACTGGACCATGGAAAGCGGGGTGCGGGGGCTGGAGCGGGAGATAGCCCGCTGCGTCAGGCGGCTGGCCCGGGAAGCGGTGGAGAAAAACTACGGCAAAGATCCGGAAAAGCCTTTAAATGCTTTTAAAAAAACCGTCCGCAAAGCGGATCTGGAAAAACTCCTGGGCCGGCGCAAGTACAAGAACGAGCTGGTTTTTAAGGAGGCCCGGGTGGGAGTATGTTACGGCCTTGCCTGGACCGAAACCGGGGGCGCCATGCTCCCGGTAGAGACCAGGGGCTTCCCGGGAAGCGGGGAGCTTATCATCACCGGGAACCTGGGGGACGTGATGAAGGAAAGCGCCCGGATAGCCCTCTCGTATCTCCGCAGCGCCCAGGAAGAGTATAATTTTTCAAACGAGGATCTGGATAAGATGGACTTCCATATTCACGTACCCGAGGGAGCTATCCCAAAAGACGGGCCTTCGGCGGGAATCACCCTGGCCTCCTCCTTCCTCTCTTCCCTCTGCGGAACCCCGCCCGCGGCGGGAGTCGCCATGACCGGGGAACTCACCCTTACCGGGCGGGTACTCCCCATCGGGGGACTCAAGGAAAAACTCCTTGCCGCCGTCCGCAACGGCATGGAACGGGTACTCCTGCCCCTGAGCAACCGGGAAGACTGGGAAGAACTGGACCGGGATCTGCGGGACGCCCTGAAGGTGGATTTCGTGGAAAACGCCGGCCAGGTTTTCCGGCTTCTCTTTGGCGAGGAAATTCTGCGAAAAGAAAGCGAAGCCCGCTCCGCCACGTAACCGGGGCTGTTCCAAAACTTCAGCTTTTGGTATCAAGCCTTTACAAAGTCCCGGTTCCCGGCGGAACCGGAGGGCCGGTAAATACCTGGTCAAGCTCGTCTTGGGTCAGGTTGCATCCGGAGTCGGCTATATTTTTGCTGTAAAGACCGGCAAAACGCTGGAACCGGGAGTCGGATTTCGCCGCCCTGGAGGCCGCCTTTGGATTGGACTTGATCTCCGGCGACAAAAGTTTATCCAGCTCGGCCTGGGATAATTTTTTCATACATACCCTTGTTTGGTTCAGATACATTTAAGGATACCATATTTTGACTTATGTTCCAATAGTTTCCTGAATAATCTGGAGGGTCCTCTCCGCGCAACGGTCCCAGGAAAAAGCCGTTACCCGTTCAAGTCCAAGACGGCGGCATTCCCGGTAGACATCCCGCTTGGTGGCCAGGGTGACCATACGATCCGCCATGTCTTCGGTATCCAGAGGATCAAAGTAAAGGGCGGCGTGTTCGGCGGTCTCGGGCAGGGAGGCGGCCCGGGCGCAGGCCACCGGGATTCCGCTGGCCATGGCCTCCAGTACGCCCATGCCAAAACCTTCATACATGGACGGCAATACCACAAAATCCGCCCCGGCATACAGTTCCGGAAGGCTTTTAAGGGGGAAATGGCCGGTAAAGAAAATGTCGTTCCGGTAGGGGGACGCGGCGGCGGCCTCTTTGATCCGTTCCGATCCGTGGCTGTCGCCCCCGGCAAGAACCAGCCGGTGGGGAAAATGGGTCCGATCTTTGAAGGTACCGAAAGCCTTAATAAGGCGGATATGGTTTTTTACCGGATGATCGAGCCGGGAAACGCAGAGTATATAGGGCCGGCGGAAACTGAAGGGCTGGATGAGGATCAGGCTTTCCTCGTTCCGGGGCCGGGGATAAAAGGCCGATGTATCAATCCCGTTGGGAACCACATCTATACGGGATTCCTTTACCTTGGTAAGCTCCACCAATTCCTGTTTGACCCAGCCGCTTACCGCGATAATCCGGTCCAGGCGGCGCAGGGAATTGGGCAGCACCATTCGGAGCACCGCCCCCAGGTGCGCCCGGGTCTTCCGGGTACCCCAATAGGCGGCCATGTCGTGTACCGTGCCGATGGTGGGGCACGGAGAGTCCTTGGGAGGCCGTATATGGGCGGCGGGAAAAAAACACGCGTCATAGGCCCTGCTTTTGGCGAAGGCGGGATACTTAAAAAGATGCCAAAGGGAATTGGCGGTCATGCCGTTTACCTCGCA
>JAITQR010000229.1 GCA_031288815.1 Treponema sp. | reverse complement strand
TATCGTTGAGCGCCTCAATCCAGTCTTCCTCACCGGCCATGTTGACCATATAGTTTTCCAGCCCGGTTAAATGCCAGGCAAGCTCAAAAAGCGAAAGCTCGCAGTCGCCGATGATAAAGTGATCCTTTCCGAACCGGTCAATATCCCGCCTGGCGTCTTCCATACGGCCCGGGGCGTATGGATCGGGAAAGGGATAGGCCTCCACATCCTCGACGGATTCCGCCTGGTCAAGCGGGCACTTTACCACTTCCACATAGAGTGATGTCGGTTTCATGTGCATGCCGAATTCATTGGTGGTTATGTCGTCCCGTACTACCTGGGGAATAAAATTCTTCGCAACCTGTCCCCCCACAACAACGCAGTCACTGCCCATTGCCGTACGAATTTCGTTTGCCGAAATGCGGTACGTTAAGTCCTCATAATAAGAAAGGGTGTATTTCGGCGTAATTCCCAGTTTTTTACCGAAATGATCCGTCAATTTTCTGCAAAGGTCGAACTGAAAGGGAACGCGGTCCGGCAATTCCGGCCGTTTCCTGAAGGCGGCGAAGACTCTTTCTCTGGAATTCATAAGATGATTCTCCTTAACGGGCAATAGATAACATGAGATCAAAAAAGTCCGCGAATTACGCAAATTAACGCTAATGAATCCGAATAATCGGACTAAAGTCCGAGGGCCAAAGCCCAGCGACTAAAGTCCGAGGGCTAAAGCCCGACGACTAAAGTCCGGGGGCTAAAGTCCGTTCGCGAAAATTAACGTTCATTCGCGGACCTCTAATACTCTATCGAACTTACGTTAGATAGAGGTTACCGCGAAAACGCGGTTTTAAGGAATCAGTAATTGTACTTGTCTACATTGGTCTTGTCGAAAACCAGGGCGTCGCCAAGAACCAGTTCCTTGTTGGCAATGCTCTTTGTACCAAGCCTGCCGGCGGTTATCGAAGTCGACGAACTGGTTATGACGCCGGTAGCCAGCTGGTAGCCGGCCTGGACGGCGAGGTAGCCAAGGTCCATGCAGTCCCAGAGAACACCGGTGTCAAGGGGATTGGTGGAATTCTTGATGTAGGATTTAAGGGCAGCCGGTGTGGCAAGGCCGGTAATGGCGGTTTTGGAAACGTCCGGCTTTACCGACGCGGATTCGTACTGGGAACCCAGCGCGGGAGTAGACATGGAGGTAAGGCCGATGGCGCCCTGAATCCGGTCGGTACCGGCGCCCATTCTTCCGATAAGGATACCGCTCTGGGCCTGGGTGGTTGTCTCATCCGGCCCGGGATAGTACACATCGGTGTCCTCGTTTTTAAGTTTGAGCCAGTTGTACTCGCTGGAGCCTATGGCTTTTTTCGCCTCGGCAAGCCACGCGTTCTGGTTGGCGTCTGTCTTGGCCGATGATACAAAGGCGATGTTCGCGGGGTTCGAAGGACCGTAGCCTTTTGCCTTGAGGCTGTCGGCAATGCCCCTTATAAGGCCTTTGCCGATGGCTTCGTAGGTTCCCTGATTCACAAAAAGATCCCGGGCGTCCGCCTGCGCGTCGGCGTCAAACGTAATAACCTTGATGCCCCTTTCCTGGGCTTTTTTCAGGGTCGGCGCAATGGCGCTGGGATCGTTGGGGGACAAGAGAATGACACCTACCCTTTGGGCGATCCAGCCTTCGAGGATGTCCACCTGCCGCTGGTTGGTGGCCTGATCCTGGGGAGGGCCGTCGTAGAGGAAGTCGACCTTTTTGCCCGATTTGTTGAGTTCATCAACCGCTTCCTGGGCGCCGATCTTTACGGCGTCAAAATAGTTCTCACCCTTGAATTTCGGCATCATGGCGATCTTCAGGGTCCCGGACGAATCACTGCCACCCGCGGCAAAAGCCAGAGATGAGCAGACGACGAGCAGCACCAATGCTGCTGCCAAAAACTTTTTCATGCTATCCTCCTGATACATGTTTTTATATTCAGCGGCAATACGCCGCCAAAGATACCTTGTCAGGCGCTTCCCGCCGAGGGAAGGTCTTTTAACTCCACTATGCGGCGTCTGCTCACCCTGGTATTCAGAATAAAGTAGCTTACCAGACTGATGATCAAAATGGTGCCGTGTACGATGGTCTGGGCCGCGATGGGGATATTGAGGACCGTAAGCCCGCTGTTGAGTACGGCGATGATCAGGGTTGCCAGTATGGTACCCTTCATGTCGCCGATGCCCCCCATTATGCTGGTGCCCCCCAATACGATGATGGTGACTACCTTTAGGCCCAGGCTGGTACCCGCGTCGTATTTGATGCTGGTAAAACGCCCCAGCCAGATAAGTCCGGCAAAGGCGCATATAAAGCCGCTCAGGGTATAGATGATAAGCTTTACCCCGCTCGTATTTATGCCGCTGAAATTTGTCGCCTGCTCGTTAAGGCCTATGGCGTAGAGTTTGCGGCCCAGGGTGGTTTTGGAAAGTACAAACCAGAATACGAAGGCCAGCGCCGCGTAGTAAAAAATTTGAAGCGGAATATAGGCGATCTCCGAAGTGCCGAACCACCGGCTTGCCGGATAGGAGTAAACGCTGTCGCCCCCGGAGATGCTCCGGGCGAGTCCCATGTACAGGTACATGGTCGCCAGGGTCGTAACCAGGGGGGATATTTTTATCTTTGCGATGAGGAAGCCGTTGAAAAAGCCGCAGGCCGTCCCGGTCAAAAGCGCCGCGGCGACGCCCGGGACGTTTCCGCCGCGGACGGCGGCGAGCCCCCCAATCATGGACGAAAGCACCAGCACGGAGCCCACGGAAAGATCGATCCCGCCCGTGATGATGATAAGGGTAACCGCCAGGGCCATCATGCCGATTTCCACGATGTTACGGAGCATGACTCCCACAAGGTAATCGAAAGAGAGGAACACGCTGTTAATGGCGGCTATGCCAACAAAAAGCGCAAACAGGATGATGGCAAGGGCCCAGTTAAAAGTGAATCTGATTTTCCTCTTTTTCATCGATTGTTCCCTCCTCCGTTCTCTCCCCCGGCCGCCGGCGCGGTACGTTTTCGTTTCTCCAGGGACAGGGCGCTGACAATTACCGCGGCTATTATGATGGCCCCCATGATCGCGTCGGACCAGTCGGAACTGATTCCCAGGTAGTTTACCGCCGGGGCTATTACCGAAAGTACCGCCGCCCCGAAGACCGTTCCCAGGATCTTGCCGCGGCCCCCGGCCACGCTGGTACCGCCCAGGACCACGCAGGCGATAAAGGTCATTTCCAGGCCGGTGCCCATGGTGGTGGTAACCCGCTGGCTTGCGGTGGCGATAATGGTTCCGGAAATGCCGAAAAGCGCCCCGGCGATGACGTAGGTGATTATGATAACCTGTTTTACTTTTATTCCCGACAGGCGCGCCGCTTCCATGTTGTTGCCGATGGCGTAGATTTTTTTGGAGAAGCGGGAATATTTCATAAAGACAAGGGCGACAACCGTGACGATAAACATAATAAGCACGCTGCCCGGAATGATCCCGAAGATCTTCGCCTCAAAGGCAAGCCAGGTGAAACTCGCCGGGAGATCGTAGAGGGAACCTTCCACTATCAGGGGCAGGATGCCCGAAAAAAGCTGGGCGGTTGCCAGAGTCGCGACGATGGCGGGAATACGGAACTGGGTGATAAACAGGGCGTTGATAAGGCTGAGGAACATCCCCATGAGCATTGAGGCCGGGAGCAGGACCGGAAGCCCCAGATCAAACTTGCCCAGGGCCGCGAGGGTCAGGCACACCACCGAGATGATGTTTCCGGCCGACACGTCGATATTGGAAGTGATGATGATCAGATTCATGCCGATAGCCCCGATAAGCAGGTAGCTAAAGCGGTTGAGCATACTCATGGCATTGTTCAGGGAGAAAAAGCCGCGGGCAAAGATCCCAAGGATAAGCAGCATACCCAGAAGAAAGAGTCCCAGGTACAGTTCCGCGCTAAGCTGTACTTTGCGTTTCATACCGCCACCCTTTGCGCCGTATTCGCCGCGCCGGAAGCCAGGGCAATGTGCAGAATGTCTTCCTGGGAAAAATTGTCCCGGTCAAAGCAGCCGGCAATGGTGCCGTCCTTCATCACATAAATACGGTCGCACATGCCGATAAGTTCCGGCAGCTCGCTTGAAATCAGCAGGATGGTCAGGCCGGACGCGGCCATATTGCTGATGATCCGGTGAATTTCGGCCTTGGCGTTCACGTCTACGCCCCGGGTCGGCTCGTCCAGGATAAGTATCTTGGGGTTCAGGGCAAGGGCCTTGCTCACCGAAACCTTCTGCTGGTTTCCCCCGGAAAGGTTCACCACCAGGAAGTCCGTGTTCGGCGCTTTTATGCCCATTTTTTCCCGCATTCCCTCCGCCACCGTATATTCCTTTTGGGTATTGATAACCCCCAGGCGGGAATTTTTCTCAAGCTGGGGCATTACGATGTTGTCCTTGATATTCATGTTGACGATAACGCCGTACTTACCCCGGTCTTCGGTGACGTAGACCAGCCCCCGGTCCATAGCCTCCCGGTAATTCCTGAAACACGCCGGCCTGCCGTCGAGCAGAATTTCCCCCCGTTCCGGCGGGGTAAAGCCGCTCAGTGTCATGGCCAGTTCGGTACGGCCGGAACCGGCAAGGCCGGCAAACCCCAGAATTTCGCCCCGGCGTACATAGAAATCGATGTCGTGGAGCAGTTCCCGGCCGCCCAATCCCTTAACGGAGAGCAGTTCCCCGCCGATTTCCACCTCGGTTTTGGGGTAATAGTTGTCCATGGCGCGGCCCACCATGTCGGCCACCAGTTGATCCTTGTTGGTGGCGGAAACTTCGCGGGTGGATATGTACCGGCCGTCCCGGATAACGGTAACCCGGTCGCAGAGGGTAAAAATTTCTTCCAGCCGGTGGCTAATGTAGACGATGCTGACCCCGTGCTTCCTGAGATCCCGGATTATGGCGAACAGGGCGTCGACTTCCTGCTGGGTAAGGGAAGCGGTCGGCTCGTCCAGAATGAGTATCCGGGACTCAAAAGTCAGGGCCTTGGCGATTTCCACCATTTGCTTCTGGGCCATGCCAAGGTTCTTTATTTTTTCATCCACCGAAATGGAAATGCGCAGGTTCGTGAAGATGCTCTCCATTTTCAGGGCCATGGCCCGGTAGTCCAGCACCGTAAAGAGTCCTATCTTTTTTACGATTTCCCGGTTTAAGAAAAGGTTGTCCAGTACCGTCATTTCCTCAAAGAGGCTGGTTTCCTGGTAGATGATGGCGATACCCTTGGAGAAAGCGTCCAGGGGATCGGAAATTTTTACCTCATCGCCAAAGAGGACAATACGGCCCGAATCCGGGGAATGAACGCCGGTAACCACCTTCATCAGGGTAGACTTTCCGGCGCCGTTCTCGCCGCAAATCGCGTGTATTTCCCCGGCTCTCAGCTCAAAATTCATGTCGTTCAGGGCAATAACGCCGGGAAAAGATTTGGTAATCGAAGAAAGAAGCAGGGCCGGTTTATCCATAGGGAATCCTCTATATAATCGGGAATGAAACGATCAGGGATGAAAAAACACCTGTTCCAGCTGGTAATGGGTACCGGTTTCCGGATCCTTTTCCATTATCATTACGTCTTTCATGTACTCGTTCCAGCGATCCACTACCGGACTTTCCGCCTGTACCCTGGAGGCAAACTCAACCCCCTTTTCGGCCTCGTAATAACCGAAAAGTTCGTCCCCCGCGCACCATATCGTGTAGTTATGAATGCCCGCCTGGTTTAACAATTCGGTCATTTCCGGCCAGATCTCATCGTGGCGGCGTATGTACTCCGCCTTGGCTCCGGGGAGCAGCCTGGCCTTCCAGGTAAATCGTTCCAT
>JAITQR010000233.1 GCA_031288815.1 Treponema sp. | reverse complement strand
AGCCGGACAGGTTCAAGCGGGCCGCCTCCCACCTGGACGGCGCGTATTCCATCATGACGGGCATCGCGGCGAACAAATCCATCGCCTCGGGCCTGCCGGTAAAGGTAAAGGATCTGATAGCGTTCTAAGGGGGCACAGCCTCAGGCGGGACGGCTTTTTTTACGGCCTTTGTTGATTCGTAGCGAAGGGTTTAGTACCTCGCCCTTCAGGGTGAGGTACGTTGATTTAGAAAGCTCAGAACTCAAAAAGCGGCAGCTGCAAGCCCGCCCCGTCCTGATCCGAGAGGAGCCGTCTGATCCGTTCCGGTTCCTCAAGGCGGCCGATAAAGGCGCCCCCGCAGGTGATGAAGTAGCGGGCCCGTTTTATTACCGCGCCCAGCCGGCGGAGTTTGTCGAAAGTGACGCTCTGGGATCGGCGGGTTTCGACGATCCGGCGGGCGGTCTTGGCGCCGATGCCGGGAACCCGGAGCAGGGTTTCGTAATCCGCCCGGTTCAGTTCCACCGGGAAAAAATCCGGATGATTCAGCGCCCAGGCGGTCTTGGGATCGATGTGGGGATCGAGAAACGGGGTTTGCCCGTCCAGGATCTCGGCGGCGCTGAAATGGTAGAACCGGAGGAGCCAGTCCGCCTGGTAGAGCCGGTGTTCCCGGATCAGCAGGCTTCTGGGCGCCCCCCGCCGATCCATTACCGGAGGGGGGCCGGGGATCTCCGGAAGCCGGGAATCGGGGATGCCCCCGCCGCCGGGTACCCCCACCGGGGTATAGGCGGAGTAGTAGACCCGGCGAAGGGAAAATTTGCGGTAGAGGGAACTTGACAGGCGCACAATCTGCCGGTCATCCTCTCCGCTCGCCCCCACGATAAGCTGGGTGCTTTGCCCCGCCGGGGCAAAGGCGGGAACGGATCTTTTACCCAGCGGGGAAAAGGTGACCCGCCGGCGATCTTCCTCGAACTGGCCGGAAAGGCAGGAAAAATCCTCCATGGCCCCAAAGATCACCCTGCCGGATTTCTGGGGAGCCAGGAAATTAAGGCTCTTTTCCGTGGGAAGCTCAATATTGGCGCTGAGCCGGTCCGCCCAGAGCCCCGCCTCCCGGATGAGTTTTTCCCCGGCGCCGGGGATGATTTTAAGGTGGATATAGCCGCCGTAACCGGCCTGGGTACGGAGGGTCCGGGCGGTCTCGATGAGTTTCTCCATCACGATGTCCGGATCGGCAAAGATACCCGAGGAAAGGAAAAGGCCCTCGATGTAGTTCCTGCGGTAAAATTCGCAGGTAAGATCAACCAGTTCCCGTACCGTGAAAGAGCCGCGCCGGGTATCCGCGGAAGCCCGGTTTACGCAGTAGGCGCAGTCAAAGCGGCAGACATTGGAGAAAAGTACCTTGAGAAGGCTGACACAGCGGCCGTCTTCGGTCCAACTGTGACAGACCCCGGCGGGGAGGCTTACGCCGAAGGAAGCCCGCCCGGCGGCGTTGCCCATTCCGCCGCTGCCGGAGGAGGCGCAGGAGGCGTCGTACTTCGCCGCGCCGGAGAGGATGGCGAGCTTTTCCCCCAGATCCGAGGGATCGTCGGTTGTTCGGGCCATAAGAACACTATACGCAAGTATAGAATAAAACGCAAGGGGGAAGCGGCGAATCGCGGCGTTAAAACCCTTCCCAATCCGTGTAAATCCGCGGACGCCTTTTAAGCCGGGGAGCTCAAAAGCCTTTTGCGACAGCCCTGCCCGGTAAACCGACGGAACGCCAGTCTTTTCGGACCCTCCGGCGGCCTGTCGCGTTTGTGGATTTTTTGCATATTTATACCCTTTTATGCGCGCAGCGCGGCAAATTCCCGGCGGATCCAAATTTGTATTTCTGCCTAGGGGAGAGTACACTCAAACTAGATGGCGAAAAATTCGATGTTCGTCCCCTGGCTATCCCTGGCGGCCTTCGGGCGGGAGCTGGTTTCGTCCAAGAGGGAAGAAAGGCTTTTTTACTACGATGTTCCCGGCCTGGGGACGAAGGCGGGATCGGACAAGCGCGCCATTATTCTGATCCACGGATTGGGGGACGAGGCGGATTCCTGGCGGCATCTTATCCCCCTTCTCAGCGGGGAAGGACACCGGGTGCTGGCGCCGGATCTGCCGGGATTCGGCCGTTCGGTATACCGGAAGGTTAATCTGCGCCGCCACCGGGAAGCCGTTCTGGATCTGCTGGAACTCTGCGCCCGGCCCGACAGGCCCGCCGTTTTGGCTGGAAACTCCATGGGCGCCCTGGTCGCCCAGGGGGCGGCTTTTAGCCGGCCCAATCTGGTCAAGGCCCTGGTCCTCATAGACGGCTGTTTCCCCATGGGGGGAAAGCTCTCGCCGAGCCTGATCTTCCAGGGCATCCCCCTTATCGGGCGCGGCTATTACCGATCCCTCCGGGGAAAACCGGATGAAGCCTACGGGTCTCTCCGGCCCTATTACTTCGACCTTGAAGCCCTGGCGGAGGCGGACAGGGAATTCCTGCGGGAACGGGTCATGGCCAGGGTGCAAAGCCGCGCCCAGGAAAACGCCTACTTCAGCTCCCTCCGATCCCTTATCTGGGCCAACAGGACCGCCGCTTCCGATTACGGCAGAAAACTTGCCCTCTGGCCCGGAAGGCTTTCCCTTATCTGGGGGACGGAAGACCTGATACTTCCTCCGGCCACGGCGGATCAGGTCCGGAGCCTCCGGCCCGAGGCGGGTTTTTCCCTCATCCAAGAGGCGGGGCACCTGCCCCATCAGGAAAAACCCCAGGCTGTGGCGGAACGGATGCTGGAATGTATCGCTTCGCCTTGATATCGAGATTCACCTTCAATTCGACAAGGCAAAAGAGGCGGGCGGTTTTACCTGATACCGCCCGTTGAAAGCCGCCCCCGGACCGGGTATAGTGGCCCCATGATGATACGCGACCGTTACGCTCCCTCCCCGACGGGTCTCCAGCATATCGGGGGGGTACGAACCGCCCTGTTCAACTACCTTTTCGCCCGTTCCGGGGGGGGTAAATTTATCCTCCGCCTTGAGGATACCGACCGGACCCGCTTTGACGAATCCTATGTGCGGAACCTCTACGATACCTTCAAATGGCTGGGTATCCGCTGGGACGAGGGGCCGGATGCGGGGGGCGCCGGGCCCTATGTGCAGTCCCAGCGTTTCGAACTGTACAAAAAGTACGCCCGGGAACTTGTCGCCCGGAATCTGGCCTACTACTGTTTCTGCTCCGCGGAAAGGCTGGAGCGTATACGGAAGGAGCGGGAAGCGGCCCACGCCCCGGAGACAGGTTACGATCGCCGCTGCCGGGATATCGATCCGGAAGAAGCCCGGCGCAGGGCGGAGACGGAGCCCTGTACCATACGGCTCAAGATCCCCCTGGGGGAGTACACCCGGTTTCACGACCACATTCTGGGGGACATCGAATGGAAAAACGACGATGTAAACCCCGATCCGGTGCTGCTGAAGTCCGACGGCTTCCCCACCTACCATCTGGCCAACGTGGTGGACGATCACCTCATGGGCATTACCCACGTACTC
>JAITQR010000226.1 GCA_031288815.1 Treponema sp. | reverse complement strand
ATTGATAATTTTATCCTCTTTTTCTCAAAGCCCTTTATGCCGATTATCACTTCCAACTGGGGTTTCGGCATAGCCCAGGAGAACGGAAAGGTTGTTGAGCAGTACCGGGATAATCGTTTTCGGGATGCGCTCCGGTACATCCGCGGCCTTTACCAGGAGGGGTATATTGCGCCCAACTCCTTCAGCATGACCGATGACGAATTAAAGTCTCTGATACAGGCGACCACTCCGGTGGTTGCCCTGCCTGCCGTACCCTGGATAAACGGATTCACCACCCAGCCCAGCGAACGCTGGATTGATCATTTCAGTTTGACTCCCATCGCGGGACCTTCGGGCCAGCGTTACGGCGGAAATCAAGAACAGTCATCCATTGTTGTACCCTTCTATTTTGTTACCGATAAATGCAAGCGGCCAGATCTGGCGGTTGCCCTGTACAACTATCTTATCAACCATGAAGTCGGCCTGGACGGCCTCTTAGGGCCCAAGGGTGTTGCCTGGGATGATCCCGAGCCCGGAGCCAAGGGCGTTAACGGCCTTCCCGCTCAGTTCCGGCAGCTGGTCGGCTATGGTTCATCCCCCCTTAATACCTCCTGGGATCAGGACGCCATTCCCTCCATCAGGGTGGCCCGGTGGTTCTATCTCGCCAATCAGGCGAAAGGCGCTGAGGAAGCCCAGAAATGGCTCGCCACGGGGGATCCTTCCCTCAGGGATTATCTCCTGAACCTTCCCGACTATGCCGAGGAGATGTGGTACTTCACCGCCAAGGGTCACCAGGAATATGCGGTTCCTAACAGCTATTTTGTAGCCCTTGTTGCCCTATCGGAAAGCGATACAATCCGGCTGTCGGACATCAACGCCTCATTGAACCCCTACCGTGAACAGGCCCTGGTGGAATTTATTACCGGCGTCCGGGACATTAACAGTGACGCTGCCTGGAGGACCTACCTTTCGGAGCTTGATCGTTTCGGCGGCAAAGACAAGACCGATATACTGCAGAAATATATCAAATAGTTTCTTTGCATAATTAAAAACGTATTAAAGGCCGTGCCTGTAAGCGGGATGTTTCAGGCGCGGCTGTATTATAAGGGGGAGTTTTTATATATACTAATCGAGAGTCCTGTACGACAAGAGGAAGCATGAGCAATACAGTAACCGGCCGGGAGCGCGTTAAGAAAGCCCTGAACCATGAAGAGGCGGATCGCCTCCCCATTGATCTGGGCATGCAGTTCTCTACCGGCATTTCCGCCTTTGCCTATTACAATCTCCGTAAACACCTGGGACTGAGCACCGACAGGATAGAGATAGTGGATAATGTCCAGATGCTTGCCCGGGTGGACCGGGACATCCTTGACCTCTTCCACTGCGATACGGTACTGCTGCAGCCGCCGTATGCAAAAACCGTGCTCTGGAATATCCGGGAGGATTACCGCTTTCTTATCCCGAAACAGATGGCCCCCGTCCGGGAAGACGGCTGCTGGATCGTGCGGCGGGGTGAGGAGAAGATGCGCATGCCCTCCGGCGGTTTTTTCTTCGATGGGAGCTGGATCAGGATTGTGGACGGAAGTCCGGAAGAGGAACTCCTGGCCCTTGCCAAAGAAGCGGAGCGGCTTGCCGCGGAATCCGATAAATTCACTTGCCTCCTCAACCAGTTTGTCGCCTTCTTTACCGGCATCGACATGGCCTGCGACATGCTGACGGATCCGGATTCGGTGAAGGCCTATAACAAAGATCTGCTGCAGAGACAGATCGACAAATTCATGTTTTTTATCAAGCACGGGGGGAAGGATGTTGACTGCATAGAATTCAATTCCGATCTGGGGATGCAGAGCGGCCCCATGCTTTCCCCGGCTTGTTATGAGGAGTTTGTGTTCCCCTACCTGAAGGAGATGATCCGGGTGATCCATGAGAATGCAGACGTCAAAGTATTTCTTCACTGCTGCGGTAGCGTCTTTACGCTTATTCCCTATCTCATTGAGGCGGGCCTTGATATTTTAAGCCCCGTTCAGATCTCGGCGGACAACATGGACCCGGCGGAACTAAAGAAAACCTATGGTGAAAAAATAAGCTTCTGGGGCGGCGGCTGCAACACTCAGAAGATCCTGGGCTTCAAGGATGAAGGGGCGGTTCGGGAAAACACCCGAATGCTCTGCAACATATTCAAGCCCGGGGGCGGCTATGTTTTTTGTCAGGTGCACAACATCATGGGCAATGTCCCGCCCCAAAACATAGTCGCCATGTTTGACGAAGCCTACAAGAACAGTTTTTACGGAAGGAGAGAAAAATGAACATCACCCCAAAACCCTGGAGTCAGCTTACGGATTTTCATACCCCCAAGTGGCTGCGGGATAACAAATTCGGCATCTACACCCACTGGGGCGTTTACTCGGTGGCGGCCTTCGGCCCCAATGTGTCCTGGTATCCCAATTTGATGTACCAGGAAGGGACCGCCCAGTACGAGTATCACTGCAAAACCTTCGGCCACCCTTCAAAGGTGGGATACAAGGACCTGATCCCCAAATTTGACGGCTCTAAATTCGACGCCGACGAATGGGCGGAAATTTTCTCCCGGGCGGGGGCGAAGTTTGCGGGACCCGTGGCGGAACACCACGATGGTTTTGCCCTGTGGGATTCCAAACTGACCAAGTGGAACGCCAAACAGATGGGCCCCAAACGGGACGTAGTGGGGGAACTGGAAAAGTCCTATCGAAACAGGGGGATGGAATTCCTTGCCGCCTTCCATCACGCAGAAAACTGGCGTTTCTACCCCCACTGGGTTAAGGAATACGATTGTTCTGATCCGCGGTATACGGGGCTGTACGGTGAACCGCATAATCTTGAATGGGGTTCGGAAAAGCGCTATGCACCCCAGCCGGGTTTCGGCTGGAACGATCAGGACCTGCCGACTAAGGTGGCCCATGAACTGTGGCTGGGAAAACTGGTAGAGGTGGCGGAAGCCTACAATCCCGATTTTGTGTGGTTCGACTTCGGCCTTGATTTTATTGTGGATTATTACAAACGGGCCTTTCTCACCTATTATTTTGACCGGGCGGCGGACAGAAAACAGGATGTGGCGGTTTCCTATAAATGGAATCATCTACCCGTAGGGGCGGGACTCATAGACCTTGAACTGGGTCGCTTTAACGAGATTACCTATCACGACTGGATCACCGATACCACGGTAGATGACGGTCAGGCCTGGGGCTATATGCAAGACGCCCAATACAAGAGTTCCACATCCCTGATCCATTACCTCATTGATAACGTGAGCAAGAACGGATACATGCTTCTCAATGTAGGGCCAAAACCAAACGGCGAAATTCCGGAAGAGGCAAAAAAGGTGTTGTACGATATCGGCGCATGGCTTGAAGTAAACGGTGAAGCTGTTTACGGAACCACGCCTTGGGTAGTCGCCGAGGAGGGACCTACAGTGCTAAAGAAATCAGGTCCCTTCAACGAGGACAAAATAGAATACTTGCCCAAGGATATACGCTTTACCCTAAAAGACGATGTAATTTACGCTTCCTGCCTGGGCGAGATCGGGGACGAAGTTATCATCAACAGCCTGGCGGAACATATGTACCCCGGAGAAATCGCCTCCATCAGCCTGCTGGGAGACGGCGGGGAGCTGCCCTGGAAACAGGAAGGGAAGAGAATAATCGTCCGTACCGAACGGGCCAAAGGGCGAAAAGACGCCAACGTACTCAAAATCCGGCGCAACCGGATCTACCGGGACGAATAGGGCGCAGTATTTCTATCACCGGCCCGCATCCCTGTTTGCCTGATGAAGCCGGCAGGCCGGCAAGAACCGCCGACTAGGAGTTATCCGATGTCGTAACAGCGCATCAGCATGTCGTACATCTCGGGAATGGTTGCGATCCGGGGGTTGTTTTTATAATCCCCCAAAACCTGGCCGCGGTCGGCTATGGCACGGATATCCTCTTTGGATACTCCCAGGGACTTAAAATCGATCCGGAGGCCGAGTTTTTGTATGAACCCGTCTATGGCTTCACAGCTTTTCTCCGCGGCGGTCCGGTCATCCGCCTTTTGCAGGGCCGGGTCAAGGAGCCTGCCCAGGGCGGCAAACTTTTCCGGGGCGGATCGCCAGGTATAGCGGGTAAACTCGGGGTAGAACACCGCGAGGCTTTGGCCGTGGCTCACTTGGGGGCAGATGCCGCTTATCTGCATCCCCAGTCCGTGGGGCAGGGTTACACCGGCGGAAGCGATCGCCAGGCCGCCTGCCGTGTCCGCCCAGGCCATCCGGGAACGGGCCTCCCGGTTGTTCCCGTCCGCCAGCACGGCGGGGAGGGCCCCGGTAATGATGCCAAGGGCGTCAAGGGCCAGGGCATCGGTGAGGGGATTGGCATTGACCGAAAGATAGGCCTCAAAATTGTGGCAGAAGGCATCGAAGCCGGTCCGGGCGCTTATCTCCTTCGGCATGGAAACCGTCAGTTCCGGGTCAACCAAAGCAATCTTCGGGAAAATATGTTTATGCCAGATGGCCGACTTATCCCTTTGGGCGGCATTGGTGATCACCGCGCAGGGAGTGGTCTGGCTTCCGGTACCGGCGGTGGTTCCCACGGCAATGATGGGCAGGGTTTTTTCCGTGGGTCCCGGCGTGTAGTGCAGGTAATCCCAGGCCGTTCCCGGATGGACCGCCTCCACGGCGATTGCCTTTGCGGTGTCCATGGAGGAGCCGCCGCCCAGGCCAATAATCAGTTCCGCATTGAACCGCTTCGCCATTTCGGCCCCGGCGCTCACCACCTCGGTGGTCGGATTCGGGACGACCCCGTCAAAATGAAGGGCCTCTACCCCGGCTTCCGCAAGGTATTCCAATGCCCGGGTGCGGGTCGCGGTTCCGATAGCCGACGAATGGCCGGTTACGACAAGCGCCCTCCTGCCGTACCGCGCGGCAAGAACGCCGATTTCCTTGAGGCAGCCCCAGCCGAATACAATCTCCGTGGGCGCAAAGTAGCTAAAGTGTTTCATAATTCCTTCCTTCCGTTTTGGGCTACCATACAACATCCTGCTCGTATACATCTTTCTTAGAAATCTTAACAAAGGGTACGGATCTACACCCTCTATGGCCTTTTATATTTTGCATCATGCTTAACTTACTTTAGAAAGTCTATCACGACAAAACGGATCCGTCAACCGGGGTTTTCTCATTTTAGTTTCCCCCTGCTCCGGGTTATCCGTTTAGAAGAAGAGGAAGGCCAGAAGGGCGAAGAGGGCAAAGAGTATGGCGTTGGCGATCTTGATGACGGGCATCCTTTTCCGGGTAAACTCGGAAAGCGCCAGGGCCTGCTTGCCCTTGTAGCAGAACAGCACCAGCAGGGTAGGCGGCAGGGAAGCGGCCAGGGTGTAGCAGAGAAGGGCCGTAAACGCCAGGGGATGGCCGCCCGAATTCGACCTGAGCAGGTAGAGGATGGTTGCCAAATATATCTGGCCCGTGCAGAGGAATTCGCCCGCCGAAACCGCAATGCCCAGGAGGAAGATCCCAATCATGAGGAAACGGGGGTCCCATTCCGTCACCCTGTTGATGAGCCTGTGGTTAAAACGGCGCAGGGCCCTGGGGAGCTGCACCCTGATGGCGCCGTAGTTTTCACGCCGGGCGTTTATAAAGTCCGCCAGATTTAAAGCGGAGAGCAGCAGCGAAAGAACAATAACAATGATCCGGATGGTTCCTGAAATTGAAGTAAAGGCTTCCTGGTTCAGGATCTGCCCCAGGGAAAGAAGCGAAAGCCCCAGGGCCAGGTAGGTGAGCATCCGGGACGCCACATAGGTAAGGCCCAGGGGCAGTATGCGGCCGCTCTTTGCGCCGAGCAGGGAGAGCAAGAGGAGGAGCATGGAAACCGAACAGGGGTTGACTCCCCCCAGGAGGCCGGCGAGGAAAATGGCCGGCAGTTCCCCCCAGGCCAGTTCCGGACCGGAGGCTTCAATGCCGGGATAGACAAAATTCCTGGCGGCCCCGGAAACCAAAATCCCCTCAATGCCCCCCCGGATATCCACAAGGCCCGAAAGATACCCGCCGGCATAGAAGACGATGGGGGTAAGCTGGTCTTCTTCAGGCACGGCGTAGGCGTCAAAGAAAAGCCTTGCGGCGGGAAGCCCGTCGCCTTCCGCCACATTGAAGTAGTAAATATCCAGGGGACTTGTCGTCCCGTCTGGCAGGCTGATTTCCCCGGGCAGGCTGTCCAGCAGTTCCTCGATTTTGGCGCAGCTCTCACAGGCGGTGGTGACAAAACAGACAAGGGTGGAATTGCCGGGACCCGTAGGAGGGAATCCCCTGGGAGGAACCCCCCGGCCAATCGTAACGGAAACGGAATCGGCAGGGGGCCGGGAAGCCGCCGCCGGGGCGGATCTTGGCCGTTCTGAAACCGCCCGTTCTTTCTGCCGTATATAGAGATCCCTGACGCCGTTGTAGATATCCTCATCGCCGTCAAGGTATTCGTTTCCGATCACTAAAACCGGCATGCTGAGCGCTTCCGGGTTTATACCCAGTTCCCCGCACAGTTCGGCAAACCTGGAGGAAGGTCCGGAGTGGAACAGATTGTAACCTTGGAATTCTATGAAAGGCCTGTCGGGCACATCCCGGATCTTCCGGTTAAAGAGATCGAGGAAGTCCATATCATCCCGGCACAGTTCACAGGGATTGTTGTAGGCGTAATGTACGGTCAGATACCGTTCCATCGCCGGGTCCACCGTATCACCGGTTTCGGCCGCGAGCCGGGAAAAACCGGAAAGGAATAAGAGGATGACCAATAGGCTGCGATTCATTCCGGTTCTCATCTGTCCGGCCTTTTTACGGATTCGATATGCTCCAGACCGGGGTACTCATCCAGGTATCCCGGAGCGCTCTCCGCCAATTCGGCGGCACTCATTTTCCCCCTCTCTTCCAGCAGCCGGTTCAGCTCCTCAAAAAGCCGGGCGGCTACCGCGCCGCGGTGGATAAAGCATGGTTCCTCATCGTTAAAAAAATAAATGCTTTTGGCGATGATCAGTTTTTCCGGAAAACCGAGCCCGTTGAGCGGGCCCTGGTACAGAACCTTCCCCTGCCGGTCCGTAAGCCGTATATCCATAAAGGCATTTTTCCCTCCCGGATTTGCCCGGACAGCCGGCATCCTGTCTGCGTCTTCTGTTTTCTTACGGCCGGGGAATTTAAGCACCCCCTATGATACCCGAAT
>JAITQR010000202.1 GCA_031288815.1 Treponema sp. | reverse complement strand
CTACGGGACTTGAGGGTTATATTAAATACCTGGGGCTGGATACGGTGATCCTGGGGGGGCTTGCCACGGATTACTGCGTCCTCTACAGCGCCCTGGACGCCGCCCGGCGCGGGCTCAGGACTTTCGTGGTAAGCGACGCGGTTCGGGGAGTGGGTTTCCCGGCCGGATCGATTGAGAGGGCCTTCGAATCCATGAAGTCCGCCGGGGTAGTTGTCTCCTCCCTGGAAGAACTGCTTCAGGGTCTGCGCTGATGCCCGGCGCCGAAACGTTTCTCCCTGACAGCGCCGAATGGCGTCCCAACATGTCCGCCCTTTTTACCGATTTTTATTCCCTTACCATGGCCCACGGGTATTGGAAAAAGAACATCAACCGGCGGGCGGTTTTTGAAATGTTTTTCCGTCGGCAGCCCTTCGGCGGGGGTTTTACCGTATTCGCCGGCCTGGCCGATTTTCTGGAAAAACTCAGGAACTTCCATTACTCGCCGGAGGATATCGCCTATCTTGGGGAACTCGGGGTTTTTGATCGGGGTTTTCTCGATTACCTCTCCCGCTTCCGGTTTACCGGCTCTATTCTGGCTTTGGATGAGGGATCGGTGGTGTTTCCCCAGGAGCCGCTGATCCGGGTGGACGGCAGCCTCATCGAATGTCAGATCATCGAGGGGATGCTCCTCAACATCATCAACTTTCAGAGCCTTATCGCCACCAAGACCGCCAGGGTCTGGCTTGCCTCTGGCAAGGGTTCGATACTGGAATTCGGCCTCCGCCGCGCCCAGGGGCCGGACGGGGCCATGTCCGCCACCAGGGCCGCCTATATCGGCGGGGCCATGGGAACCAGCAACACCCTGGGGGGAAAGGTCTACGGTATCCCCGCCATTGGAACCATGGCCCACGCCTGGATCATGGCCTTTCCCGGCGAGGAAGAGGCGTTCCAGGCTTACGCGGATATCTACCCCGATAGGGCGGTCTTCCTTATCGACACCTATGACACCCTGAAGAGCGGCGTTCCCAACGCCATCAAAGTGGGGCGCAAGCTGGTGGAACAGGGGAAGAACTTTGGGGTACGCCTTGACTCGGGGGATATTCACTACCTTTCGGTGGAGGTACGGAAGCTCCTGGACCAGGCGGGTTTCCCCCAGGCCACTATCACGGTTTCCAACGATCTGGACGAAACGATCATCCACACCCTCAAGGAAGCCGGCGCGCCGATAAACTCCTGGGGGGTAGGCACCCAGATGGTTACCGGCGGCGCCGAGGCGGCCTTTACCGGGGTCTACAAGCTGGCGGCCAAGGACGACGGGAGCGGCCGGCTTGTCCCGACGATGAAATTTTCCGACAACCCGGAGAAAACCACCACCCCGGGGCTCAAGCAAATCTGGCGGATCAAAGACCCCGCCGGCATGGCGGTGGCGGACGTGCTTACCCTGGAGGAAGATCCGGAAGGCCCCGATGTTCTTGAAAAGGGGAAACGTTACTCTTTCTGGCATCCCGCCGCGGATTACCGGCGTTTCTACCATGAAATTTCCGGGAGCGCGGAAAAACTGCTCAAGCCCCGGATGGAAAACGGAACTCTCTTTCCCGGCCCCGGTCTTGAGGAAATAAAAGCCCATGTGGAGGCGGATCTGGATTCCTTTGACTCAAGTTACAAACGGCTTCTCAATCCCCATGTGTACAAGGTTTCTTTCACGGACAGGCTCCGGAATCTGAAACTGGAGCTTATCAAGAATTATCTGGGAGATCTGTAGCATGAACGAAATTGAAGTCCGCCTTGTCCCCCCGCGCGCCAATACCGCCGGCCCTGCCGCGAAAGGCTCCGGCGCGACCGGCGGGGGAAGGGGGGTAAAGATTGCCGCCGGCACGACCGTCAAGTCTCTGCTGCCCGGCCTCGGCGTTCCGGAGGAACAGATCGCCGCCGTCAAGGTGAACAACGGCATCCTTCCCCTTTCCGCCCGGCTGGACATCAACGTCAGCCTCGAACCGGTGCTTATCAATTCCCCCGAAGGGGCGATGATCTACCGCCGTTCCCTGTCCTTCCTCCTCGCCATGGCGGCCCGGAATCTCTTCCCCGACCGGACTCTCTATGTGGGTCATTCCCTGGGGAACAGCTACTACTACACCTTCGTTAAAGGCCAGAAACCTTCGGAAAGGGAAGTGGAACTCTTGAAACAGGCCATGCTTTCCCTGGTGGAAGAGAACATCCCCATCAACGCCGTCTTTCTGGCCTACGGGGAGGCCCTGGAGCTTTTCAAAAAGAACAGCCAGGAAGACACGGCCATGCTCCTGGATCAGCATAACAGCGCCATGATCCGGATCAACGAGTGTAAGGATTTCGCGGATATTTACATAGAGCCCCTGGTACCCCGCACAGGATTGCTGTCCGCCTTCGACCTTGTCCCCTACAAAGAGGGTTTTCTCCTCCGGTTTCCCGGAATCGGCCGGGGAAACGTCATCGATCCCTTCGAGGACAGCCCCCTGATCTTTTCCATCTATGAGGAGTATAAAAAGTGGGGCCGAATCGTGGATGTCCACTCGGTGGGAAAACTCAACCGCAAGGTGTCGGATGGGAGCATCCGGGACTATATCCGTATTGCCGAAAGTTTCCAGGCCCGGAAGCTTGGGGAAATAGCGCAGAAGATCTACGACCGGCGGAATTCGGTGCGGGCGGTGTTTATCGCGGGCCCCTCAAGCTCCGGCAAAACCACCACCGCCAAGCGGCTTGCCATAGAACTCATGGTGACGGGGCTTAAGCCAATCGCCATAAGCCTGGACGACTATTTCCTGGGAACCGAAAAAACCCCCCTGGACGAAAACGGCCAGCCCGATTTTGAGTGTCTGGAGGCCCTGGATATTCCCTTCCTGAACCGGCAGCTCCTGGATCTTTTCGCCTGCAAGGAAGTGGTTCTTCCGGTGTTTGACTTCAAGGCGAGCCGCCGCAGGGAAGAGAGCGGCGGCAAGATCTGTATGGAGGAACGGCGGAGCATCCTCATCATTGAGGGTATCCACGGGCTTAACGACGCCCTTACCCCCCAGATAGACCCGGCCTTCAAATTTAAACTCTACGTTTCCGCCCTTACCCAGCTTAACCTGGACGATCATAACCGTATCCCCACCAGCGACAACCGGCTCCTTAGGCGCATGGTTCGGGATTACCAGTTCCGGGCAAAGGACGCGGCGGGAACCATCACCATGTGGCCCAGCGTACAGCGGGGGGAGCGGAAGCATATCTTCCCCTTCCAGAACAGCGCCGACGCGGCGTTCAACTCCGCCCTGGACTACGAGGTCTCGGTTCTCAAATACTACGCCGACCCTCTGCTCCGGGCGGTCAAACCCGGCAGCCCCCAGTACTCCGAGGCGGATCGCCTCCTCTCTTTCCTGGAAAACTTTACCCCCATTCCGCCCCAGCATGTGCCGGGAACAAGCATCCTGCGGGAATTTATTGGGGAAAGCGAATTTAAATATTAAATATTCTGTGCGTTGGCGCGGGAGTCCTCCGCGCCAAATTGCTTTCCTGCTATTTCACGTACTCGTTAAGAGGCTTTACCCTGTACTGTAAAATTGGCATCTTGTCGGTGGTTATATAACCGGCGGGGGCGTTTATTATATCGGGGATTCTGCCAACGATAGTGGCACAGGTCAGCTCAACCGTCGCGGGCCGGTTGATGATCACCTCGGTTTCCGGTTCGCCAATAAGCGTCCAGATGTTTTGATCAAACTCATCGGGAGCATATACCTTGCCGATGCACTCCGATTCAATGGTTACGCCTTCCTTGGTTTCGGTTGTGACCACCGCGGACATTCCCGTCGCGTATCCCGCGGGAACGGTCATGTTTAGCGTGGAACTGGGAAGATCCTTGCCGTGGGTCTGGGGTACGGTTTTTTGTGTCTGCCGTGTTACGGTAAAGCCGAGTTTGTCACAGAGCCAGCCGTTAACATTCCACATATATGACGGAAGATAGGTACCGGCCTCGATACTTTTCCGCCGTTCATCGTCACTGACCCTGTCAACCGAAGCAATTTCCTTATCAAATGTCTCAAGGTCAAGCCCCGCCCCGTGAGCCTTGGCAAGAGCTATGCCGTAATCTTCCACGTTATAACTGGATTTCCCCTTTATCTTGATTATCTTGTGTGTGGCGCCGGAAAGCACGGTGATCAGGTTGCCCCAAAAAACATCCTGATAGCCGGAGCCGCAAATAGTACAATTGTTCTTCTTCGCCAGCGCGTCGATTTCTTCTGTCAGGACGGGGGATGAATTTTGGGGAAACAGCGCTTCCTCGCAGGTTGAAATGGCGTTTACCCCGGTTTTAGCGCAGGTAAGGAAGGGGATTTTCAGATCCTTCATAAGACTCATGGTGGTAATGATGCAGGCGTCCGGTTTGTTTTTGCTGAAGACAGCCTCCGCTTCTTTCGCGTCCTGAACGATAACTCCTTTTTTGCCGCCCCCGATAATGTCGCCAATGTCTTTTCCGATTACTTCGGGACGGACATCAAAAGCGTAGGCGATTTCGGCGCCTTTTTCAAAGACATACCGCATGGTATACACCGACATTTTACCGCAACCATACTGGGCGATTTTCAATTTCCTGTCCATACAATTCTCCTCTATCACAAAAAATTTTTCAGGGAATATCCCTGATGGTATTATAATTATTCGGAAACTGAAGTTTCCGAATAGCCCGCCCCTTAAAAAGGCTTGTTTCGCGGCCCCCAGGCGAGAAACCGCGGGCCTTATGAGAGAACCGGCGGGGTTCCCGAGCAAGTATATTGTATGTCCGCAAATTCATACTTGTCACTGTTTTTTCCATTTTTCGGCCATTAACGCCGCATGGACCCGGTACATCCCCGTTGAAAAATTACGACACGCAAGGGGCGGTACAGGCTTCGGGCCCATAGGCCCTGGGGCTACAAAGAACTCCGGCCGGCGGCGCCATGCGCCTTTGCGGGTTTTTCATGGAAGCGTTAGCCGCAACGGCGCACAAGTGAACACGAAGGACGAGATCCCCCGGCTTTATCTCTCCGGCCAACAACAGGCAAACGCGGCTTGTCTATTAGACCAATGCGGCGCGGCCCGTCGCGGCTTCTCTTTGGATTGGCTTTTTTGACAGCGAGAATGTTTCCATCCCGCCCTTGGTTTTGGTGACTTTAATAGCATATCAGGTTCTTTGCCGAAGGCGGCAGCTTAAACAGCGGGCTCCCGAAAGGGGGTCTTAAAATTTTTTTAAATGCTGCTGTATTCCGATTATTCCACGTCTCATGTTTCGGCGGTCTTCCGTTCTGCTTTTTATATCAACAGGCGCCCCGCGGCACAGCCATCAATACACAACCACCGCCAAAGGTAGTGGTGGTTATGTTAAGTTTTAATCAACGGCTATCTTGAGTTTTGCCGCCGCTTCATCACCGCCGGCCTGTCTAACGCAGTCCTCAACGGCTTTGAGAATACCCTCCCTGGTCCAACGGGCGGTAGCCCCGGTAATTGCGTCAAGGGCCAGCGTCTGTTCCCGGACGATTGCCTCACGAACACGGTCAATCGTAGCCTGGACACTATCACGGAGCCTGTCTTCGTCCAAGGTTTGGCCCTCATGGGCGTTGAATCTGTCCCGAATCGTGTCGATGACCCCTTCTCCATGAGAAACTATTACTATATCCTCAATAGCGTCTTCCGAAAATGTTACCCGCACCGTTATAGGTGTCTCCGTATTATATCCAAGGGCGCTGGCTTCATAGATTCCTGAATCAAAACGAAGCGTATATGGATCCTCCGAATCGGTGGACGTTTCGCAGCTCCCGACAAGCGCCATTATAAACAACGCCAA
>JAITQR010000179.1 GCA_031288815.1 Treponema sp. | reverse complement strand
TGCGCCTGGGGATTGATGTGGGATCTACCACCGTTAAGGTGGTTGTTATGGAAACGGAAAGTAAAAAAGTCCTCTTTTCCCGCTATAAAAGACATAATGCGTATCAGGCCGAGACGGTTTTGGATCTTCTCGCCGGGGTTTTGGCCGGGTTCCCGGGCGCGGAATTCCGGGCGGCGGTCTGCGGTTCGGGCGGCAAGCCCATCGCCGACGCGATAGGCGCCTTTTTTATTCAGGAAGTGGTGGCCAACGCCATCGCGGTCAGGACCTTTTACCCCCAGGCGCGGGTGGCCATTGAACTTGGCGGGCAGGACGCCAAGGTTGTTTTTTTCTACTACGACGAAAAAGCCGGGCGCCTTGTGGCCTCGGACATGCGGATGAACGGAAGCTGCGCCGGGGGTACCGGGGCTTTTATCGACGAGGTGGCGGTACTGCTCAGAACCCCGGTGGAAAAGTTCGAAGAACTGGCCGCGCGGGGAACCACGGTCTACGATATTTCCGGCCGTTGCGGGGTTTTTGCCAAAACTGACATCCAGCCCCTCCTGAATCAGGGGGGACTTCCCCAGGACATCGCCCTTTCCACCTTCCACGCCATTGTTAAGCAGACCATAGGGGGCCTTGCCCAGGGGCTTGAGCTAAAGCCGCCGATCATCTTTGAGGGAGGGCCCCTCACCTTTAACCCGACCCTTATCAGGGTCTTCGCCGAGTGGCTTGGCCTTAAAAAGGCGGACATTATCCGGCCGGAGAGATCCGAGACCCTGATGGCCTACGGGACGGCCCTGTCCATTGACGAGATGTTCGCCGACTATCCGGGAAATTTCGATCTTAAAAAGGCGCTCTCCGTTCTTTCAAACTATCGGGAGAATCTGAAAAAGGACAACCCCGGAAGTCAAAAGCGGTACTTTTCTTCGCCGGAAGAAAAGCGGGAATTTGAGGAAAGGCACGCTCTGATGCCGTCGCCGTCCTGTAACGCGAAACCAGGGGAGACCCTGCGGGTATATCTGGGGATAGACGCGGGGTCCACCACCACCAAATTCGTCCTTCTTGACGAAGACGAAAATGTCGTGGACGGTTTTTATTCCAACAACAGGGGGGAACCGCTCCGGGTTATAAAACAGGCCCTGATGGATCTCAAGAAGAAATACGACGATCTGGGGATCGGTCTCGAAATTATTGCGGTAGGAACTACGGGCTACGGAGAACTGCTGTTCGACAAAGCCCTGGGCGCCGATTACCATACGGTGGAAACCGTGGCCCACGCCGAGGCTGCCCGGAAATATGTGGGGGATGTAAGCTTTATCCTGGACATCGGCGGCCAGGACATGAAGGCGATTTCCATAGCCAACGGCATTGTTACCAACATCACTCTGAACGAAGCCTGCTCATCGGGCTGCGGTTCCTTCCTGGAGAATTTTGCGGCCAACCTCAATATCCCGGTGCATAAAATCGCCGAGGCCGCCTTTAGCGCGCAGAACCCCGCGGAATTGGGCAGCCGCTGTACGGTGTTTATGAACAGTACCATTATTACCGAACAGAAAAACGGCAAAAAGGCCGACGACATTATGGCCGGTCTCTGCCGTTCGATAATAGAAAATGTGTTTACCAAGGTGGTGAGAATCTCCAACTTTACGATTCTGGGTGACAGGATCGTTGTGCAGGGCGGCACCTTCAAGAACGACGCGGTACTGCGGGCGCTGGAACAGTACCTGGAAAAGCCGGTAACCCGCGCCCCTTACCCCGGGGAGATGGGGGCCATCGGTATTGCCCTGCTTACAAAAAAACACATCGCGGAAAACGGCTACACCTCGCCCCACACGGTAGATCAACACAAAACCTGTTTCATCGGCCTTGAGGCCATCGCCGATTTTGACTACAAACAGGAAACCAACGCCAAATGTTTAATCTGCGGCAATAACTGTAACCGTACTCTCGTTACCTTTAGCTACGGAAAATATCCGGGACTGCCCGGCGGCGGCACCTGGGTAACGGGAAACCGTTGTGAGCGCGGAGAGCTTATCGGCAATCCCCGGGACGCGGACTTCCGGGAAAAGATACGGAAGATAAGCGCGGAAATGGAAACGGTGCCGGATATGATCAAACTGCGGGAAAAGATGGTTTTTGCGGATTATCCTTTTACCCTGGTATGTCCGGTAAAAGATATCACTATCGGGCTGCCCCGCGCACTGGATTTCTGGCGCACCATGCCCTTCTTTACTACCTTTTTCCATGCCCTGGGTTTTAAGACAAAGGTATCCCGCGCCAGCTCCCGGAAACTTTTTGAAAAGGGGCTTCAGTACGTGGCGTCCGACACGGTTTGTTTTCCGGCGAAACTCGTCCACGGCCATATCCGGAACCTGGTGGAAAGCGGGGTGGACAGGATCTTCATGCCTCTTTTCGGCCACCTGCCCTCGGAAAATCCCGAGCCGTTAAGCACCTACACCTGTCCGGTACTTAAAGGTTATCCCCTGGTGGTAAAGTACTCGGATGATCCGGAGCGGCATTTCAACACGCCGCTGGATACCCCGCTGTTTCACTGGTTCAAAAACCGGGACCGGGATTTCCAGCTCTGCCGTTATATGAAAGACACCTTCGGCATTCCGGAACACAGTACCCGCAAGGCCATTGCCCAGGCCGAAGAAGCGCTCGCCTCCTTTAACCGGGAACTGGTTGCCTGCGGGAACCGGATAATCGCCGATGTCGAAAAACAGGGAAAATTTGCCGTGGTTATCGCGGGCAGGCACTACCAGTTTGACGAACTCGTGAACCACAACCTTTCCCGGTATTTTACCGGCCTGGGAATTCCGGTAATCACCGTGGACGCCCTTGACGGTATTCAGGACGAAGACCTTTCCAGGACCATGCTGGACATTACCAACAGCAATCACGCGCGGCTGCTTTCCGGCGCGATTGTCACCGCGCGGCACCCGGCCCTGGAGTATGTCGAGATATTCAGTTTCGGCTGCGGCCACGACGCCATCTATACCGACGAGGTAATCCGGCTGCTCAACGATATATCGGGCAAGGCGCCGCTCATCCTGAAGCTTGACGAAAGCGACGTGACGGGCCCCTTGAGAATACGGGTTCGCTCTTTTATCGAAACGGTGCGGGCCCGGCGTAAAAAGGAAACGGGAAAACGGAAAATAAGGCATCTGGAAGACCCCTATCCGGTAAAGTTTACCAAAGCGCAAAAAGGCAAGACCATGCTGATCCCGAATGTAAGCCGGGCTTTCTGCAAGATTATGACCGCGGTGATAGGCAAACAGGGATTCAGGGTCGCGCCGCTTCCCATGGGCGGCAAGGAAGCGATACAGCTTGGAAAAAAGTACGTGCACAACGATATATGCTTCCCTGCCCAGGTGGTTATCGGGGAGGCGCTGGCGGTTCTGAAAAGCGGGGAGTACGATCCCGATGAGGTGATCATCGGTACCGGAAAAACTTA
>JAITQR010000171.1 GCA_031288815.1 Treponema sp. | reverse complement strand
GGCATGCGGGCTTTCCATCACCAGGAGCCGGGGATCGCCGGGGCGGTTTTACAGGATGACCGGGTTTCCTGCGAACTTATCGCCGACGGCATCCACGTTCATCCCCTGGCGCTTTCTCTTGTGTATCGCGTAAAGGGGCCTGACCGGGTGGTACTGGTAAGCGATTCGGTGGCGTTCAACGGCCTCCCCGACGGCCGCTATACGGCCGAAGGCCTTGAGATTATGGTCCGCGACGGGATTATACGGCTGGAGGAAGACGGCCGTCTTGCCGGTTCGTCCCTCAGCCTGGACCGGGCGGTATATACGATGATCTCCCAAGCGGGGGTCCCCCTCTGCGAGGCCGTCCGTATGGCGTCCCTCAACCCGGCCCGCATACTCGGCCTGGAAGACCGGAAGGGAAGCATAGCCGTCGGAAAGGACGCCGACCTGGTCCTCTTTGACGAGCGGATATCCGTGGAGGAAGTTTTTTTGGGCGGAAAACGGGTAAATTCCGGTTCCCCGTGACTTACAAAGGGAGCCCTGAGTATGCGCGGGCGTTCATTTTTCCCCGCAGCCGCCGTCAATAAAGGCAATTAGAGAATCCACCGCTTCTTTTTCGTCCGGACCGTCGGCGGCAAGTTCCACATCAATGCCCTTTCCTATACCCAGAGACAGAACAAAGGCGATGGACTTGGCGTTTACCGGATCCCCCGCTTCGTCGAGACGCCTGATGGTAACCTTAGAAGTAAATTTTGCCGCTTCATGGACAAAATCCGAACCAGGCCGGGCATGGAGGCCCGTGGCGTTAATAACCGTGGCCGTTTTTTTGTACATCTTCTCTTCCTTTCCCTGTACTACGATTAAACGGGCCGCTTTAATAGGGCTTTGATTTCTTCGTCGGTGTCCAGCCCCAGGGCCCTGCCGGCCACTTCTTCCGCCGCGCTTATGGTCAATCCCGCTAGAACCCGTTTGGCCGGCGCCACCGAGGCGAATCCCATACTGAATTTACGGAGCCCAAGCCCTACGAGCAGGGGAAGGGCGTTCACATCGCCCCCCAATTCACCGCAGATCGAAATGGGCTTTTCCGCGGCGTTAAAGGCTTTAACGGTATCCCGTATCATCCGGAACAGTCCCGGATGGTAACTTTGATAATATCCCGCCACGGCGGGATTTATGCGGTCCGCCGCGCAGAGATATTGGCAGAGATCGTTGGAACCTATGCTGGCAAAATCGACCTCCCGGGCAGCGAGATCGGCGATCATGGCGACAGCGGGAATTTCAATCATGATGCCGGTTTTGAAATCCCCATTAAAGGGAATTTTTTTCGCCTCGAATTCGGCCCTGATTTCATCAACATAGGATTTTGCCTTTCGGATATCGTTAAGGCTGCCCACCATGGGGAACATAAGCCAGAGGTTCCCGTGGGCCGAAGCGCGTATGGCCGCCCGAAGCTGTGTTTTAAAAATGCCGGGATTGCTGAAACAGAGCCGTAAAGCCCTGTTCCCCAGAAAGGGATTGTTTTCGCCGGGGAGTTTCAGGCCAGGAAGGGGTTTGTCTCCTCCGATATCCAGGGTTCTAAGGGCAACCGCCTTTTTTCCGTACCGTTCCAGTACCTTACGGTATATGGCATACTGCTCGTCTTCGCCGGGGAGATCGTCCCTTCCCATAAAAATGAATTCCGTACGGAAGAGGCCGGAAAAATCGGTATAGGCCGTTCCTTCCAGTTCCTTTTCATCGGCCGTGCCTATGTTAAGGCCCAGTTCAATGCGGACCCTGTCCTTGGTGAAGGCTTCACGGCCCAGAAAACGAACGCTTTCTTCCCGGTCTTTAAGGTTTTTTTCACAGCGCAGGGTAAATTCGGCGATCCGCCCTTTATCGGGATCGAGAAACACCTCGCCGCTTTCGGCGTCCACCGCGGCGCTCCGCCCGGTTCCAAAAGGCTCAAGGGCTTCCAGAAGGCCGGCGACACCGAGTACCGCCGGGATACCGTAACCCCGGGCGATTATGGCCGAATGAGAAGTAAATGCCCCCGTCTCGGTTATGATGGCCAGTACCTTGTTTCTGTCCAGGGACACCGTATCCGAGGGGAACAGATCCCGGGCGGCAAGTATGATCTGTCCCTCCGGGGAACTCGGATCGGATTCTTCCGCACCGAACCAGATCCGCAGAAGCCGCTTTTGCACATCCTCAAAATCGACGGCCCGTTCCGCTATCAGGGCGTTTTTTGCCTTTTTCATCATCCCGATAAATATTTCGTAGGATTTCCGAATGGCCCATGGACCGGTCCAATGTTCCGATTTAATTCCCGTTTCTATTTCTTCATTGATGGCCGGATCGTCCAGAATATCCAGATGGGCGGTAAATATCTTTGCTTTTTCGGGATCGTCTTTTTTCAGGTTGTCCCGCAGAACCTCCAGTTCCGCAGCGGCGGCGGCCTTTACCGTATTGTAACGGGCAAATTCCACCGCGCTTTCCGCGCCGTTTTCCAGAAAACTCTCTTTCACTTCCACAAAAAACGGCTTGTACAGAAAGATCTTACCCACCGCTACCCCGGGGGATACGCCTTCGCCCTTGAGAATCGTCAAATTCAGCCTGCCTTGGAGTATTTTCTGTCCAGTTCCAGAAGATCTTCAATGGAAGCCGCACCGCGAAGTTCGGCGCAAAGATCCTCGTCGGTAAGCATGGTCCAGAGTTTACGCATATTTTTCAGGTGTTCTTCCGAATCCCTGGCAGCCAGGGTAAAAAAGACCGAGGCGTCCTTCTCGGGATCCTTTGCAAAGGACACCGGTTCGGCGAGCTTCATAAAGGCAATGGCGGTTCCGTGGCGTTTTCGGAATTTTTCATCGCATGGGGAAGGGCAAAACCGGGCATCAGGACGATATAGGGCCCATGTTCGCGCACCGCCGCAATGATTTCATCCGCGTACCCAGGCTCGATTATCCCTTCGTCTATCAGCAACGCACAGCTTTTTTTTATCGCGTCTTTCCAATCATCGGCCTTGTCAACAAACCGGGCTCGGTTTTGTTCAACGATTTCTTTAAGCAACATATCCCCACTCCGAAAACCACGATGAAAAGCGGATAGAAAACCGCTCCCGAATACGCGCGGGTTTGTTCC
>JAITQR010000156.1 GCA_031288815.1 Treponema sp. | reverse complement strand
TAACCAGGCCCTGGTTCTTCAGTTTTTCAACAAAAATGGCCAGCAGCTTTTCCTGGTTCTGCGCCGAAAAGAAGGAAATAATATCCCGGGCCAGGATGATGTCCAGCTGCGGAAGCTGGTGCTCGTTCAACACATCGTGATACTCAAAGATCACAGAATCTTTGATAGCCTGATTGAAACTGTACCCGTTCTTCCCGCTTACCATAAAGGCGCGGCAATATTCAGGAACTTCTTCCAAATCAAAGGTCATATTGGGGGCCTGGGATATGGCCATGATATCGCTGTCATTGGCCCATATCTTGATGTTTCCCTGCGGATACCGCTCTTTGAGTATACAGGCAAAAGAAAATGTTTCATAGCCCTTCCCGCAGCCCAGGTTCCAGACCTGGATATTCGCGGAGGGAAAGTCCGGCAGGATATTCCGCACCATGCCGGCGTATTCGTCATCCCAGAAAACCCCCGTACAGGGGGAAGCAAAGGAGGCGAGGAAACTATCCGCATCCGAGGCGTTGCGAAGCTGGATATCCGCATCCGAATGGCTGGAAGCCCATTCGGAGAAACGTCTGTGCAACCAGTTCTCGTTTACGATGGAAGACTGGAAATGCCGCAGGGCTTCGAGGCTTTCCTTGACAAAGCCCAGGGCGGTATCGGAAACATCCGGGAGACGGGGTTTGGCCGCTTCCACGGATGCGGGCGGAGAGTAGGCGCCCACGCCCGGTACCTCGGCGATAGGGGCCCGTGGCTTCTCCTCTTCCTTTTTCGGGGAAAATATCCGGATTACATCCAGAATGATGTAAAGATCCCCCTGTTTCTCCACCACTCCGCTGATAAACTTTATATTGATATCCCCAAAGATAGGGTGGGGGGGCTGGATAGTTTCGGAATTGATCCCCACTACCTTGTCTATCTTGTCAACGATAGTCCCATAAACCCGATCCTCGATACGGAGGATCAGCATGTTTTCCTGGCCATCCGCTTTCCGGTCCTGGGGCAGGTGGAAAAAGGCCCGAAGGTCAATAATGGGAATAATGTCGCCCCGGAGGTTGTACACCCCCCGGACAAAGGATGCCGCGTTGGGCACATAGGTAAATTTATCCGCCTTGGCGATTTCCTTGACATTCATGATATCCACGCCGTAATCCTTGCCGGCCAGAGAAAAGGTGATCATCTTAAAATTGTCCGCGTCACCCCGTTCTTTCTGTTCCTGAAACTCGGCGTTTACCTGCATCAAATCCTTAACTACCGCCATTTTACACCCCGTTACCGCATTGAAGATTCACGGACACGCCGATTTTCCATCTCCCGGCGGAGACCCAGCTCCAAAAGCTGGCCCACATCAATAATCAGGGAAACCGAGCCATCGCCCAATATCGAAGCCCCGGCGATACCCGGAGAATTGGTGAACTGATCCCGCAGGGGTTTAATGACCACGTCTTCCTCCCCGATCAGGCTGTCCACCATGAAACCCATCTTCTTTTCGGCGCTTCCCACGATAACAATGAAGTTGTAATCCACCTGTTCCTCGGTTTTAATCCCGAAGAGCCGGTTCAAACGGAGCAGGGAGATAACGTCGTTGCGGATATTAAAGACCTCGTAGTTATCGATCATCTTTATATCTTCCGGCTTGATCCGCAGGCTTTCAATGACGCTGGTAATGGGGATGGAGTATATTTCCGTACCCACCCGTACCAGGAGGCCCTGGATGATCGCCAGGGTAAGGGGAAGTTTTATCGTGAACTTCGTCCCCTTGCCCCTTTCGGAACTGACCGTTACGGTTCCGTTGAGCTTGTCTATCTGGCGGCGCACCACGTCCAGGCCGACCCCCCGGCCGGAAATGCTGGTGATCTGCTTGGCGGTGGAAAAGCCCGGCTCAAAGATCAGGTTGAAGGCTTCCACATCGGTAAGGAGTTTGTTGGGGCTGATAAGCCCCCGCTCAACCGCCTTGGCCTTGACCGCCTCCACGTCGATGCCCTTGCCGTCGTCGGCAATCTCGATGACGATCATGTTGCCTTCGTTGGTGGCCTTGAGGAGGACCATGCCTTCCTCGGGTTTGCCCGCGGCTTTCCGTTCCTCCAGGGACTCGATCCCGTGATCGATGGAGTTCCGTACCGAGTGCATAATCGGGTCCAGGAGATCCTCGATCACCGACTTGTCCAGTTCGGTCTCCTCGCCTTCTATAACCAGGTTGATCTTCTTGTTGAGGCTCTTGGAGAGGTCCCGGACGAGCCGGGGGAAGCGGCTGAATATCTGGCTGATGGGAACCATGCGGATCCGCATGACCCCTTCCTGGAGTTCGCCGGTTATCCGCCCCAGGTTCTGGGAAGTGGAACGGAATTTTCCCATGTTGTTCTTGACGGATGTTTCAAAACCGTCAAAGAGGGTAAACATATCCCCGTACTCCTCGCTGATCTCCTTGCGGATATCCTTGACGGAGCGGCCCTCCTGGATACTGTCCAGGTAATCGGGGAGTTTATCGAAAAGGCTCTTGATCTTCTCCCGGTACTTGTTCTCCAGCTCGTGGAGTTCCGCGAGCATCTCGGTAAATTGGATGCTGATCTGGTTGAAGGTGGCCTTGGTAATAACCGTCTCGGAGACCAGGTTGAGAAGATCGTCGATGCGCTTGGAATCCACCCGGAGAATGGAACCGGCTTCTTTCCCCGCCTTCTTGGCGTCTTCTGCCGAACTGGCGGCGGCGGGTTTCGCGGCCCCTGCCGGGGCAGCCGACTGGGAGACAGGCGGGGCGGCAGCAACCGGGGCGGCCGGCTGGGGAGCGGGGGCCGGTTTCGGCGCGGCGGCAGACTGGGGCGGAGGGGCAGCCGCCTTTGGGGCCGCCCGGATCTGGCTGATATCGGTGACAGCCGCATCCAGCGTAACATCGGGGATGGCTACATATTTGCGGACATCCTCAACACTTTTGGAGGTGGCATAGTAGTAATCCACCACCGGGAAGAAATTATCTTCGTAGAGGGCCTCAAAATCCGGGACAGTACGGAGTACCGTTCCATCCCCTTTAAGGGCGGCGTATACCTGTATACCCCCGACCGTATTCATCAGGCTGTTCTGATCAAACTGCACGGAAACCCTGTAGATGGGCATGCCGCCCCCCGCCGATTCCCTAAGTTCCTGTAATTCGGCTTCGCTGAGGGTTCCCGGGGAAGGCCCGGCAGCGGAGGCGGCAGGCGGAGGCGGCGCGGCGGCAGGCTTGGGCGCCGGGGCGGCGGGTTTCGCCGCTGCCTTGGCGGCGGCAGCGGAACCCCTTTTGCTTTTCGCCCCCTCGGGAAGCAGGGCGGAAAGACGCCCCTCGATTTCCGAGGTGTTTTCCTGGTAAACCGCCCCCTCCATGCGCTTGCCGAGCATGGCCTTGATGACATCTATTGCGGAGAGGAGGGTATCCACCACGTCCTCGTTTATTCCAAGCTGATCCGAACGGATTGCATCCAGCACGTCTTCCACCAGGTGGGTAAAATGGGAAAGCTCCATCATCTCCACCGTGGCGGAACCGCCCTTTAAGGTATGAGCGGCCCGGAAGATCTCGTCTACCGAGTCTTTGTTCCCCCCTTCGTTTTCCAGAACCAGGATATTCTGCTCCAGGGTATCAACCTGCATCTGGGCTTCACTAAAAAAATCCTTGAGAAGTTCTTCGTTGTTGGGATCAAGATAATCACTCATTATAACATAAATATGAATACACAAATCGTCTTACGTCAAGGCATTGCCGAATAAAAGCCGTTTTTTTAAGATTCGTAAATCAAATAACGGAAAAAACCGCCAGGGCCCCGGGGATCCGCACCGAAAGGAGGCTCAGTTTCACCGGATCGTTGGGCTCAGCGTCCCTTTTAAGGGCCACCTGGGTTTCCAGTCCCAGGGCGGGGATCATCACCACGGCCTTGGAGCCTTTCTTTTCCAGCACCACCCCCTCCCAGGGGGAACCGATCTTGTCCAGGAGGTACACCGCGGTCCAGTGGGCCCGGCTGGCCCGTTCCGCCTGGACGCTGGCCCCCATGGCGGCCTCCCCGGCCCCCATGCGCAGGAGCACCTCGTCCTCATCCAACGGCGTTTCGCCCCGTAAGACCGCGCGGATCTGCTGGTGGGCCAGGAGATCCGTGTAACGCCGGAGGGGGCTGGTAACCTGGGTGTAGGCGCCGAGCCCCAGGCCCTGGTGAAGGGAGGGTTTAAGGGAGAGGCTCCGGGGCCGCATGAGCCTGCGGAGCTGCCAGGAACCCGCCAGTCCCGGCAGGGGGTTGGCGGGCAGATCCCCGGTTTCCTGCCCGATATAGGGAAAGGGAAACCGGCCCCCCAGCAGCCGGGGAGCCTTGCGGGAAGCCCACCAGGCGGCTCCCTCCCCCGCCAGGAGCATACATTCCCGCACCATGTCCGCCGATTTGTAGCTTCCTACCGGCTCAAGGGATACCTCTCCGTCCCGGACGCTGATGTGGACATCGGGGAAGTCGATGGATACCGCCCCGGCGGCCAGCCGGCGGCGCAAATTCCGCTCCCCCAGGGCAACGAGGGCCGGGAGGATGGCCGGGGCCGGTTCCGCCACCGGTGATTCCAGCAGCCTGTCCGCCTCTTCGTAGCTGAGCCGGGTTACCGAAACCCAGGAACGAAGCACCTCCCCGTCGGTGATGAAACCGTCGCCGTCAAGGGTAATTTTGAAGGACAGGGCCGGGGATCTTTCCGCCAGGCCCAGGGCGTAGTAGGACAGGGCCTGGTCGGCGATCATCCGGTAGGTTCCCTCGGGAAGGTAGAAGGTGGCGCCCCGGTTCCGGGCTTCCCTTTCCGCGGGGCTCCGGAAGCCCACGGAGGCCGCCGGATCCGCCACGTGAACCCAGAGAATCCGGGCCGCCCCGG
>JAITQR010000118.1 GCA_031288815.1 Treponema sp. | reverse complement strand
AAGGCCCCGGGGATTTACGGGGAGCGGGAGCTTATGGAAATGGGGATCACCACCGCCCTGGGGGAGCGCCTCGCCGCGCCTATCCTGGGGTTCCGGACAAATCTCAACCCCCTGGACGCCGAGGATCTCCTCTACCGCCTTTTCCGCACCCACCCGGATATCAACACCGTGGTCTTTACCGATCCCAACGACACCATCGCCGCGGCCCAAACCCTGATCGATATGAACCTTGTGGGCCGGGTCCGGATCATCGGCTTCGGTTCGGATCCGGGAATCCAGGAGGGGATCCGCAAGGGGGTTATCGCCTGCAGCGTCGTGTTCAACCCGGAGCGGATCGGCTATGAGGCGGTACAATCCCTGGCGGCCCTGCGGCGTACCGGCTATACCTCCACCTCCATAGATACGGGGATAGAGATCATCGGCAGGGACGATCTTCGATGAAGCCTGCTTGGATGAAGCCCCTGTCCCGGATTCGGAACTTTCCCCCGGCCTTTTTCCGTTCTTTCCGGGTTCAGATGATCTGCAGCATCTTCGGGGTCTTCGGCATCCTGGTCCTTTCCACCGGCTATATCCTCTTTTCCGCCCGGAATCTGCAAAATATTTCCGACCGCATTTTCGAACGGGAACGGTTTATCAAGACCCTCCAGGAGGACCTCTCGGCCTACCAGGAACCCTTGCTGGAGTACCTTTCCACCCGTTCTTCCAACGCCCTCTCCCGGATCCTCGTTAATTCCCAGATCCTGCGGGGAAAACTCCCGGCCTATTTCCCCGTCAGCGCGAATAAGGCGGAACTCCGGGAGCGGGAACTCTACCGCCTCATCTATGCCTACCTCATCCTCGCGGACGAGGCCATGGAAGAAAAGCGGGGCCGGTACATTGCCGCCTATACCGCCATTTACGATGAAATGGAGGGTCTCCTGGCCTCCATCAACCGGGAAATTGAGGCTATCAGTACCGGGTATTTCCGCGGCCAGTTGGACGCCTACGGGGTCTTTATGGCCGATTTCGGGACCATACAGTTTTGGAACCTCCTCTTCATCATCTGTGTTTCGGTCTTCGCGATCTTCCTCCTTCTCCTCTCGGTGGAGCGGATCACCACCCCCCTGGTCTGCCTCTCCGGCATGGCCGCCGAGCTTTCGGCGGGACACTTAGACATTGACGACCTGAAAACCACCTCTGTCCGGGAGATGGATCAGGTGGTGGAGGCCTTCAACCGGATGAAGCATGATATCCGCAACTTTGTCGAAGAGATCCGCTGGCGGGAAAATATTAAGCAGGAATACATGCGGGAACGGCTGCGGAACCTGAAGATGGAGGGCCTGGTGCGGCGTATGGAAATTTACACCCTCCAGGCCCAGATGAATCCCCATTTTCTCTTCAATACCCTGAACACGGGGATGCAGCTCGCCATCATGGAGGAAGCGGACCGCACCGGTGAGTATATCGAGTACATGGCCCAGTTATTCCGGCATAATATCCGTAACCGGGAAATCATCGTGCCCCTGCGGCACGAGATCGAGGGGCTCAACTACTATTTTAACATATTGAAGATCCGGTTTCCCAAAAGCCTCGATCTGGCCCTGGACTACGACGAGACCCTCCTGGACCAGGTCATGGTGCCGGTCGCCCTGCTCCAGCCCCTGGTGGAAAACTGCGTCGTCCACGCCTTTAAGAACGGCCCCGCCCTTGCCTCCGGAGGTCCGGAGTTTCAGGGAGCGGAAAAGTCCCGGATCATCGTCCGGGTGGAGAAAAGCGGGGAACGGCTGGTCCTCTCGGTCCGGGACAACGGCTGCGGGATGCCTCAAGAAACCGTGAAGCGGCTGCTCCATCCCCAGTCCCTGGACGAATCTTCCCTTTCCCGGGTGATGGGGCTGGAAAACGTGATCCAGCGGCTCTATTTCTTCTACCCCGGCGACGGGGAGGTGGCGGGGATCGAGACGGAACCGGGAAAAGGTACCGCCATTTTTATCCGCATTGATACCGGGAGACAGCCGTGTATCGAGTTCTGATCGTGGACGATGAGGAGCCGGTCCTGGAAAGCTACGCCTTTATGGTGCGGGGGGCCGCGGACTTTGCCGTGATTGGCAAGGCCCGCTCGGGTTACGAAGCCCTGGCCCTGATCCACGAAGAGAAGCCGGATCTGGTCTTCATGGACATCAACATCCCCGGCATCGACGGCCTTGAGGTTATCGCCGACGTGCACCGGAAGTTCCCCGGCATGATCTTCATCCTTTCCACCGCCTATGAACGCTTCGACCTGGCCCAGCGGGCCATACCCCTGGGAGTCTTCGACTACCTCGTTAAGCCCATTTCCAAGAAAACCTTCCTCTCCTCCCTGGACCATGTGCGGGACTACCTGGAGGCCCGGGCCCTGGAGGGGGAAAGCCCCCTGGAGGGAGAAGGGGAGGGCCGCTTTCTGGGGACGGCGATCCGGGAGGCCCTGGAGGAAGAGGCCTGGGACCAATACCGGCAGCGCCTTTCCCTGCCTTCGGACAAGGGGACGGTATGCCTCCTGGAACTGGAAGACTTAAACGAGGCGGCTTACCGGAAGATTGCGGACAAGCTTTCCCGCCGGTACCGCTGCCTTTTCAGGATGCACCTTAACCGGGGGCTTTTCTTTATTTCCGGGGATCTCGGCCGGGAGGAGCTGGAAAGCCTCCTCTCCGCCGCCCTGGAATCGGGGCGCGCCCTGAAAGCCGCCGGGAGCGGGGCCTGTTACGGCATCGGGGGCTGCCTCCGGGGGCCGGAACTGTACCGTTCCTTCGGCGAGGCCCTGGAGGAACTGCGGAACAAGCGGAGCCCCCGGGAGGCGCGGGAGCGGGAACGGCAGCGGATCATCGCCCTCCGCCAGGGGATGGGCGCCGCCGTTCCCGAGGAGTCGAAAAAGGCCTTTGCCACCCTCTGGGGGGATATCTGCGCCCTCCAGGATTTTACCCTGGCAAAGGCGAAACTGGTTTCCCTCTTTATGTTCCTCATTGACGATTGCTGCGGTTCCTACCGCAGCGATACCGGGGAGCCGCCCCCCTTCGCCGTGGCGGAAGAAATCATGGCCCTGGAGGATCTCCGGGCCTGGGAAAGCTGGTCCGCCGAAGCCTTTGATTGGCTTCTCCGCCGCTCCGCCCCGGACCGGTCGAGCCCCGTTCCCCTGCCCCTGGATAAGGCCGTAAAATACATCGAAAAACACGGCGCCGAGGGAATCCAGCTTGTCGATGCCGCCTCCGCCGCCCAGGTTTCTCCGGCCTACCTGAGCCGGCTCTTTTCGGAACACTTCAAGATCAGTTTTATTGACTATTTAACGGAGTGGCGGATCGAAAGGGCGACAAAACTCATCCGGAAATCCCTGATGAATATAAAGGAAATAGCCTTTGCGGTGGGCTACCAGGACCCCAACTATTTCAGCAAGATCTTCAAAAAAATAACGGGGATGCTCCCTACCCAGTATGTCGCGGAGTTTCGGAGCGGTCATGACGGCCCGGGACATCCCCAGGGGGAGGAGCAATGGGGAAAATGAAGATCCCGGGAAAAAAAATTCTCGCGGTCCTGGCCGGGGCCCTGTTCCTGGCCCTATCCTGTTCCGGGAAAGTTCCCCGGGAAGCCTCCGGCAGGGTTCCCGCCGGGGCGGCGGGGGAGCGCCAGGCCGGGGAGTTTCCGGCAACGGGCGGCCGGGATGGAGGGGAAAAACCCCTTACCATCGGCCTTTCCATTGCCACCGATACCTTCATCATCGAGCGGTGGAACAAGGACATGAAGGTCTTTTCCGCCGCCGCCCGGGAATTGGGGGCTGCGGTGATCGTCCAGCTTTCCGCCGGCGGCAGCCGGGAACAGATCGCCCAGATAAATTACCTGATGAACCAGCGTATTGACCTCCTCGTGGTGATACCCCACGACACGGAGATCCTGGCGGAGGCGGTTAAACAGGTGCGGGACGCGGGGATCCCGGTGATCGCCTATGACCGGCTGATCCTGGGGACCCCCCTGGACGCCTATATCTCCTTCGACAACCGGGAAGTGGGTCGCATGTTCGGGGCGGCCCTGCTCAAGGCGGTACCCCGGGGGAACTACCTGGTGGTAAACGGCTCCTTACACGATTACAACAGCTATGAGGTAAACGCGGGGATCCATGAAATCATCGATCCCGCCCTTAACCGGGGGGAGAGCAGGCTGGTCCGGGAGATATGGCTTGAGGAGTGGAGCTTCGACGAGGCCCTGGAGAAGATCGGGGCCGTCTTCGAGGAAACCCTTGATGGTAACCCCGCTTTCCGGATTGACGCCATTGCCTGCGGAAACGACCAGATCGCCGGCGCCGCGGTGCAGCTCCTGGCGGAACGGCGTTTGGCGGGAAAAGTGGCGGTGCTGGGCCAGGACGCGGAGCTGATCGGCTGCCAGCACATCATGGAGGGGCTGCAGCTTATGACGGTCTACAAGCCTATCGGCCGCCTGGCTGCCCGGGCGGCCAGGCTCGCCATAGCCGTCGCGGAGGGTAAAACCCTGCCCCCGGATCTGATCCTGGATAACCGGAGCGGCGTTTCCGTTCCCTCATATATCGAAAAATCCATCGCGGTCTACAAGGACAATATGGATGTGGTAATTAAAGACGGCTTTCATTCCTACGAGGACATATACCGCACGGTGCTGGACATCCGCTGAACCCCGGCAAGTAATATTTTGATGTCAAAATATTACTCGTCAAAACCGGTAAAACAGGGGATACCAAAAAACATTCTCCCTTTTTGCCATATTATTATCATTTCTGAAAAAATTGATACATGAAACAATAACCTTACATTCAATTTCAAGAGGTAAAGCAGATGAAAAGAGGGTTTATTGTTTTATGTATCCTTGCAACGGCCGCTGCCGCGTCCTTTGCCGG
>JAITQR010000117.1 GCA_031288815.1 Treponema sp. | reverse complement strand
AGGGACGGAAAGAATCTGGTATTACGATCTTTCCGATATAAAAGTCGGCAAGCGCAATCCCTTTACTCTTGATAAATTCGATGATTTCTTCAAGCTGCTGCCTGAGCGAAAGGAGAGCGAAAGAAGCTGGACCGTTGACAAGGCGGCGATTGAACGGAAAGAATTTGATCTAAAGGCGGTAAATCCCAACCGCAAAACGGAGGAAGATACCAGAACGCCGGAAGAGCTTATCGCCCTGATCGAAGCCAAACAGAAAGAGATAAGCCTGGCACTGAAAGAATTAAAAAAATAGAGCATAAAGGTGTACCGCCCTAACAGGCATGCCAGGCGGTTTTTGGAGGTCCTATGCGCGAAGCGCGACAAACTGCCGGTCCCGGTAAAAAACGGATAGGCCTGGCGCTGGCGTCGATACATACCGGTTCCGGCCGGAATGTATGGTCGACTTTTGCCAGGGAAGCCGCCGGGGACCTCAATCTTTTTATCTTTCCCGGGGGCGTGTTGAATTCCCCCTCGGATCTGGAATACCTGCGGAATCCCATCTACTCGCTGCTCAATCCCCGGAATATAGACGGCCTGGTGGTCTGGAGTTCGTCCATCGGCGATACCGTATCCCCCGGGGAGTTCCTGGATTTTCACCGTTCTTTTGAATCCCTGCCCTATATAACTATCGCCCACAAGATACCGGGGCGGCCCTGCGTGAAATTCGACGCCTACAGGGGGATGAAAGACCTGGTAGGCCATTTTATCGCCTCCCACCAGGCCCGGAAGATCGCCTTTCTCCGGGGGCCCCTGGGCCATCTCTCATCCCAGGAGCGCTTCCAGGGCTACCGGGACGCCCTCGCCGAAGCCGGTATTCCCCGCGACGAAAACCTGGTTTCCGATCCGGTTGACTGGACAATGGGCGCCGCCGCCTGCGCCCAGTTGGTGGATTCCCGCCGTCTCCTGCCGGGCAGGGATTTTGACACCCTTATCGGTTCGAGCGATCTGATGATCCCTCCCGCCGTCCAGTACATCTCCCGCCTGGGCTATCAGGTCCCCGCCGATTACCGGGTCGGGGGCTTCAACGACACCATCGAAGGCAAGGTTCTGTCGCCCCCCCTTACCACGGTACATCTGCCCTACGCGGGCCTTGTGGGGGAATCTTTCAGGATACTCCGGGAGCTTTTCAGCGGGAAATTCCGGGATAAAGACGGCTGGGAGGATAGCCGCGACGCGGATCTGTCCTGCAGGGTGATCATCCGGGGTTCCTGCGGATGTCCGGCCCGGAATTTTCCCAGCCTGGAAGAGGGGGAGATCGACAGCGTCTCCGCCCCCCTGATCCGGGCCCTGCGGGAAAGCCCCGGACCGGCTTTTTTCGATCTTTTCCAAAAAACTTTTACCGCTTTCCTGGACTCGGGGGGCGACGCGGGTAGTTTTCTCGAGGTTATCCAGCGTCTCCGCGCGGCTCCGGAGGCGGCCGGTTCCGCCGGCCTTGTCAACGAACTTTTCGGCATTGTCGCCCAGGCCCAGGAGCATAGCTACACCTATTCCCAGTACCAGCTTGAAAAGCGGCATACGGCCCTCAATTCCCTTAAATGCGAACTCCTGGGAACCCGCGACCGGCGGGCGCTGATCGAAAGCCTGGCCCGGCATCTGCCCGGCATCGGCATTATGACCGCCTCGGTGGTGCTTTCGGAGGATCACCGCATGTCCGAGTACGCGGGCGGTTTTTCCCCGGAAGGCATCGTCGCCGGGGAGGGCCGGCGTTTTCCCGCCGAACGGCTCCTTCCCCCGGAACTGGAGGGACAATACAGCCGGGGAATCTTCCTCGTCCAGCCCCTGTTCATCGAAAACCGTTTCCTGGGCCATTTCGTCCACAATGTCCCCTTCTACGACGGGGTTATTCTGGAGGAGCTTCGATCCACTATCAGTAACGCTTTGAAGGGGATCTTCCTCTTTGAGGAAGCCTACCGGGCAAAGCAGATTGCCGAGCGGGCCGAGCGGGCGAAGACCGAATTCCTCGCCGCCATCGGCAACAGTCTTTACGATCCCTTCGCGGAGATCATCGACCGGATGGGCGGCCTTGAATCCTGGCTGGGCGGCGCCAAATCCGGCCTGGGTTCCGGCCCTGAGGCGGCCGGCCTGGAGGAACGGATCGGGGCCCTTAAATCCCTGGCGATCCTGCGGCAGGAACGGACCAACTACCTTATGGAGCTGTCCCTTTCCCAGATCGACGAGCTTTCTTTCAAGAAAAGCCTCTTCCATATCGCCGATCTGCTCCCGGAACTTGGCCCGGGTCCCTTTCCCCTGCTTGCCGGGGACACGGCCCGTTTGCGGGACGCTTTTGCCCTGATACGGGAAATCTACGGCGACGGGGTTTCGGCGAACCCGCGGCCCGGCGGTCTTGAGATAAACTTTAGCACCCGCACTCCGCCGGAAACTTCCTCCCGCCATACCCTGTTCCTGACTGAACGAATCGTCCTGCTCCACCAGGGGGAACTGGCCTGGAATACGGGGGGCTGTTCGGTTCTCCTGCCCTGGATCACCTATTCCGGCCAGGACGCCGCCCGCGCCACAAAAGAGCGGAACCGGTACATCCTGGCCCTTTCCCCTCTGCCGGTGAATTTGGGCGCCGTTTTTGGCCTGCCCCTTGTAAGGAACCTTGAAAAAGCCTCCGCCGCCCCCGCCCAGGCGGCTTTTATCGCCTGGGACGCTGACGCGGAAGGCTGGGAAGGTTTTGAAAAGGTCGCGGCCCTGAGTTCCCTGCCGGATTTTTTCCATACCCCTTTCCTCTGTTTCGCCCGTTCCCTTTGGGGGGAAACCCTGAGCGCGGCGGTAGAAGCCCGGATCCGGGGCGAAAAAAACCGGGCGGTCCTTTTTATCGGGGTAGGGGAAAAACTGTTCAGTTCCTGGGTGGAACCGGACAGACGGCTGCATATCGCTTCCGCCTCGGAACTTGCCGGGGCCGCGGCCAGGGTTCTGCCCAGCCTTATCGTTCTGGGGTCGATAGATATTGAGGCCATAAGCGCGATACGGAGCCACCCGGCCACCGCCATGATCCCCCTGATCGTTGTCCCCCAGCGGATGGGAAGCCCGCGGGAAGTAACGGAACTAAGCCGGTTCCCCCGGGTGGTACTGTGCCACCGCAGTGTGGCCAATTCGGCCGAGTTCTGCCTGCGGGCCAGGGCGATAGCCGCGGGAGACGATATACTCCCCATCTACACCGGAACCCTGGTTAAAAAGGCGCTGCTTTATTTTGATGAACACGCCAAATCCCATATTTCCCGCTGGAAGCTTGCCGACACGGTAAACGTGAGCGAAGACTACCTTACCCGGATTTTCCATCGGGAGATGGGCTGTTCGCTCTGGGAATACCTTAACCTGTACCGGGTATACCTGGCGGCGGATCTCCTGACCCGTACCGGAGACACCATCTCCGAGATTGCCGCCCGCACGGGTTTTCAGGACCAGGCCTATTTTTGCCGGGTATTTAAAAAGATCTACGGCAAGACCCCGGGGCAGTTGCGGAGCGCGAAAAAGGCCCCGCCCCCCGTTGAGCGTTAAGCCCCCTCCCCTTACGGATGAGCCTCCCCGGGCCAAGATCGGGGGATCTTACCCCGCTTGCTTCTTTGCCGTGGTAAACCCGTTACCGTGCATTTCCGCGATGGGAACGCCCAGATCGTCTTCCACGGCGATCCGGTAGACCGACATGTTCCGCCCCTTTGAAAGGCAGACGGATTTGGCGATCAAGCGGGAACCCTTGCTGCTTTTCAGATAGGAAATGCTACAGGACTGGCCCACGGTAATCCCCAGGTCGGCGCCGGAGACCAGGGCGAGGTTTGAATGTACCGCGAAGGCCAGATCGGCAAGGGTAAAGATGGCCCCTCCCTGAACCGCGCCGCCGGCGTTCCGGTGCAGGGCGGTAATTTCCATGCTGCACACCACCGAATCTTCCGCCGCCGATTCGATCACGATCCCCGCCGCCGCGGCATAACGGTCGGCGGAAAAGAAGGCCCTTATTTTCTCCAGATCGATTTCCACGTTAAACCTCCTCGCTGCTACCGGATAATCAACTGCACGTCTTTTACAGCTTCAAGATAATGAGAATCCCCGGGAAAGGAAACCCGGACCAAATAGTAACCCGGAGCGGAAGGAGGTCCGGGAAGGGCCAGGGAAGAAGCGGCGCCGGGGCCGCCGGTTTGGGCCGCCGTGCCGGTTTTGTTGGCGTCGTAGTACACTATGGTCAGGGTAACCGGAACATCGGCGCTGGCGGCAATGGGCTTTTCGCGGCCGTCGCGGCGGAATTCCTGTACCGCCCTGGCGATGATGTTAACCGGGGCTTTTTGTATCCGGTATTCCACCACCAGTTCCCGGCCCCGGCTAAAACCGTTCCCCTCGATCTGCTGGACCTTAACGAAGTAACGCCCCACCTCCACGGGGGCTTCGGTGGCGCCGCCTTCATCCCGCAGGAGGTGCTCCCTCGAGGGGAAATAGGTAAGGGCCAGGGGCGCGTCCCCGGCGCCGGCGGTGTCTATAGGCTGGGCTTTCCCGTTATAGAAGACTTCCTGATAGGCGGGAACAGTGACAGGCGGAGGCTCCTTCAATGTCTTTGGAAAAGTTTCCAGGATCGCCGCCTCTTTCGGGGAAACGCAGGAGACCAGGATCAAAAAAAGGCCCGTTATACCCATGCCGGCGGCTGTCATTACTATAATTTTATCATCCCGGTATTCAAAGAACAAGATTTCGCGTCGCGCCATAATTTTTCTAAGTGAAAAGGGATTTGGCCGGGTTCATAGACTCGTGCCAGGCACCGCGTTTCAATGTCCCCGGCGGCTTTTCCCAAAATTTCGGCTTTTGGGAAAGCCGGAGGGACGCGGGTTTACCGTCAGGAAAAAAATCGGCGTAAAACCCTCTTAATTCGTAAAATACCCATGAAACCCGCCCGTTTTTCTCTATACTTTATAAGCGGCGGTATTTTGCTGTTTGAAAAACCGCCGCCCTTTCCATAAGGGATGACAGGCAAACGGGGAAGTCTTGGTTTTCAGGTTCCGACTTTCCTCTAAGGATATTTCATGTTAGCGTAGGGCCATGCCGGATTTTTTTTCCCTTCTTTACCAGTACATTGATTTTTTCCCTCTGGTCGCGCTGATCGCCCTGCTTTTGGCGGGGTTCAGCCTGCCTTTTTCAGAGGATCTGATCATTATCATGGGCGCTCTTCTTTGCCATGAGGATCCCGCGCTGCTTGTTCCCATCCTGGCCGCGATTTATGTTGGGGTTATCGTCAGTGATTTTATCGCCTACAAGATAGGGATCATGGCCCGAAAAGGGACGATACGGAACAAGGCGCTGGCTTCTCTCTTTACGGAAAAAAAACTCAAGGGGATGCACAAACTGATGGAAAAATACGGCATCTTCACTTTTATTGTCTGCCGTTTTATTCCCTTTGGGGTAAGAAATACCCTGTTCATGGCCTCGGGTTTTTTCGGACTGCGGCTGCGGGTCTTTGCCCTGTTCGATATCCCGGCCGCCATGATAAGCATGAACACCCTGTTTTTCCTGGCCTACAATCTGGGGGACGATGTAAAGCATCCGGTCAAGGTCGCGGGACATATCCTGTTTATCCTGTTGCTCCTGATCATCGCCGCCCTGTTTGTCCGCTTCCTGATCAAAAAAGGGGTAAGGAAACTTCCCCTTAGCGCCTACGGGCTGCCCCAGGTAGTGATCTTCCCCGCCGCCATTGTCTTTCTTATGGCGGGACTTTTTTTCCTGCCCCGCGGCCCCTGGCTGGTTCCCGGAGAGATGGTCCTGCTGGCGGTCCTGATCTGGGCCCTCTCGTTTTTCCGCGATCCCCCCCGGAATGTCAGGGAGGATGAAAATGTCCTGTACTCTCCGGCGGACGGGATGGTGACGGACATCGCCATGGTGGAGGACAGTCCCATCGGCCGGGCCTTACGGATAGGGATCTTCCTGAGCATTTTCAACGCGCACCTTAACCGGGCGCCCTGTTCCGCGCGGATAGAAAGCGTTACCTACCGGAAGGGGAAGCACCGGGACGCCCGGCGCGAGGATTCGGGCCGGGTCAACGAGTCCAACGACCTGGTGATGAGCCGGCCCGGGTTTCCCGGGAAACGCCTCATGGTAAGGCAGATAAGCGGCGCCATAGCCCGGCATATTGTCTGCCGGGTAAAGGCCGGGGACGAGTTGCGCCAGGGAGAGCTTTTCGGCATGATCAAATTCGGTTCCCGTACAGAACTGTACGTCGGCGTTGGGGAGGATGACCCCTGTAACGCGGCTGTGCGGATCGGCGATCCGGTGCGGGCGGGGCTTACTCCCCTTGTCCGGTACGCCGGAAGCGCCCGGTAAGGCGGGAACGGCGGGGGTAGCGGTGCAAAAACAGAAAACACAGAAAAAACAGAAATTTCGCCGGATGGCGATTCCCGAAGCCATAAAAAAAAGAAGGCTCAAGTACATCGCCATTCTTCCCTCAACCATTACCCTGCTCAACGCCCTCTGCGGTTTCTTTTCCATCGTGTGTACAAGCCGCGGCCCGGGAACCTTCTGGCAGGGTTCGTATTTTCACCGGGCCGGGGTATCCTATTTCGCCCTGGCGGGATACATGCTGTTCTTTGCCATGATCGCCGACATGCTGGACGGCCGCGTGGCGCGGCTAAGCGGAACCACCTCCAGTTTCGGGGGACAGTTGGACAGCCTTTCTGACGCGATCAGTTTCGGCGTGGCCCCCGCCTTCCTCATGTTGCGCATGGTGGACGCCCATTTCTCCGCCCTGAGCCGCGAATTCCCCCTGTTCCGGCTTCTGTTTCTGGAGCGATGGGTACTCTTTATCGCGGTTGTTTACGCCCTCTGCACGGTAATCCGGCTGGCCCGCTTCAATGTGGAAAACGAAGAGGTGGAAACGGCGCACATGAATTTCGTCGGCCTCCCGTCCCCGGCCGCCGCCGGAATAGTGATGAGCCTGGTGATCTTCCGGGAGGATTTTCTGCCGAGAACGGCGGGCCGTTTTGCCGTTTTTGCGGAGAAGGCAGCGGAAGTTACCATCTGGATCCTGCCCCCCGCGGCTTTACTGGCCGGCATCCTTATGGTCAGCCGCATCAGTTACCCTCACGCGCTGAACCGGCTTCTCAGGGGAAAAAAGACCTTTATGACCTTTCTGCTGATCTTCTTCCTGGGGCTCCTGGTTATCCTCAACCTGCAAATCGCCATGGTTCTTGGCTTTTGGGGCTTTACGGCGGCGGGCATGATCCGATCCCTGGTTCCGCGGTTCCGGCGAAAAAACGCGCTCCCCCAGGAGGAAGCGGCAAAACAGTAGGGCCGGATTCCCCGGCTTTTTCCCCTCCGCGCGCCTGGCATAATTTCCTAGATGCACGTTTAGTATTGCCGCGACAGGCCGCTAGGCATCTTCCCCCGTCATTTGCGTGATAGACTGCATGGACGTTTCAAGATTGCGGGTCTTGCTCATCATATCGTGGTAGCTGGTTTTTATCGCCTCCGCGTGTTCCCGCAGTTGGACAAGGGCGATGGTGATCTCCCGGCTCCCTATGGATAATTCCCCCAGGCTGTTGATAAGTTCCGTCATGGTATTGGCAAAACTCTTTATCTCTTCCGCCATGGTACCAATTAAGGTGTCGGTCAGGGAGGATCGGGTGGTAGTTGTCTTTATACCGTCGATGACATTGGTAAGTATGTGGGCGATATTCTGGGAATTTTCCCGGGTTGTGTCGGAAAGACGGCGGATCTCATTGGCCACCACCGCGAAACCCCTGCCCGCTTCCCCGGCGTGGGCCGCCTCGATGGCGGCGTTCATGGACAGAAGGTTGGTGTTGGCGGCGATGTTGCTGATCACCTTTATGGTGGAGCCAACCCCTTCGACGCCCTTGGTAATAGTTTCCACCGCCTCAATAGTTTCGCGCATAGAGGCCCGGCCCTGCTCCACGTTGCTCACCAGATCATGAATGGCCGCCTGCTTCTTTTGGGCCATGCCGGCGGTATTGTTGATAGTGGCCACCATCTCCTCGATGGCCGCGGAAGATTCCTCTATAGCGGAGGCCTGCCGCACGATTTGATCGTTCAGACTCTCGATAAGGTTATTGATACCCCTCATAAATTCAAGGGACTGTTCAATGTGGCTGCCGAGGTTTTGATTGAGCTTGTCAATGGTTCCCCGATCTTCCTCAATAAGGGAAAGGCCGTAGTGGTGGCAGTTTTCCGGCCGGTTAAGGCCGTTAAACACCGCGATTGCCATACCGTAACAGCTTCCGTATCCGCAGGTGTTACAGTCGTATATATCCTGTTCGCCGTATTTCCGCAGGGTTTTATAAACTTCCGCCAGTTTTTCGTTGTCCGGTATTCTCAGGGTATAGTTTCCGGCAAGGTTCCGGTAGGAACGATTGTAAAGGCCCGGTTTCCAGTACCGGGAAAGCACCTTAAAAACCTTTTTCTGGTTTTTTGCCGTGGAACTTGATCCGCCGTATTTGGCTTCCATTTCGATCCGGCGTTTCCAGATGGGGGCTTCCAGCTTGTCCATGGGCGTTTCGCTGTTCCGGGTGCCGGTTCCGCCGTTGCAGCCCTTCTCGCAGTTAAGACAGTCTACCAGGAGGGGCAGTTCCTTGTTTTTACCGCCCCCGGAGCTTATGGTTTTCGCGACGTCCGTCAGATAGGGATAGATGGTGTGAACTCCCTCAATCTTCCTGGTTACCCTGCCGATACCGGGACTGTCCCGTTCCGCGGAACTGAGGAGTCCGCCGGGCATGGAAAAGCTTACCGCCCGTTCCGCCGGCGGGTTGTCGTATTCCTCCGGCTTAAACGCGGAAAGATCCACCTTCCGCTGTTCCAGGTATCCGTACAGGGCAAGAAAGGTAACGTTAAAATCCCCCAGGCCGGTTTCGTCAAATTCCCGCCGTTTGGCGATACAGGGAGAGACAACGGCGATCTTGTGATTCCTGTACCGGGGATGGTATTCCCGTATCATTTTCATGATATGGAGCATGGGGCTGTCCGCCGGGGCAAGACAGGGGATCAGTTCGGGATGATAGATCTCGATAAAGGTAACGATGGCGGGACAGGGCTGGGCTATACAAAATGACGGATTTTTCTCTTTTATGTACTTCACATAAGAAAAGACGGTAAGCTCCGCGCCGAAGCTTACGTCAAAGACCGCCTCCACTCCCCGGGATTTCAGATACCCGTTCAGGTTAAGATACCGGCCGGGAAAATTGGAGGCCACCGCCGGGGCGACAATGGCGATAATCTTTTCTTTTTTGTCCAGGGCGCTGAAAAAACGCTCCGAATCATCCACGATATACCGCGCGTGGTGGGTACAGGCGTGGATACAGTGTCCGCAGCCGATACAGAGATTTTGGTTTACCGTTACTTTTTCCCCCGCCCCGTTATTACAGTACTTTACCGGACAGGCGGCGATACAGGCGTGACAGTTAACGCATTTCTTCTCATCAACCCCGATAACCGCCGCCAACTCATTCGCCTTCATGAACCACCTCCTTATATTCGTCTACTGTTTACCGATTACCGTTCCTCTCATTTCATATTGAGCGATTATCTTCCGGGCTATGGCTGAAGAAAAGCCGTGTCCCCGCGATCCGGCCGGTCCGAATCCGAGGCTGATATTCGACCCTCTTTATAAAGCGGCCGCGCCCCGGCGGCAGGGCGGCCCGACAGGCCGCTTTCAGAAGAACCTGAACCAGCCCTTTTCGCCGCCGTCGATGCCCAGCGTTTCCTGGGCGGTTTTTACGTAGTAACGGTAGTTTTCCAAAGGGGTGCCGTTGGGAATCCGGTGATCCAGGCTGAAACACATCCCGCCTCCCCGCATGCTATCCTGAAGTTTGTACTCCAGTTCCTTCCGGATCTCTTCTTTGCTCCGGCGGAGGATATGCTTGTCGATGCCGCCAAGCATGGCAAACCGCCTGCCGAATTTTTCGCGGATTGCCACCGTGTCCATCCCCGCCGCGGGTTCGCAGGGGTAGAAGATGTTCACCCCCGCGTCGGCAAAGGCGGCCAGCACCGGGTTTATATCCCCGTCCGAATCCTGGGCGAAGAGTTTAGTTCCCCGGGAACTGAGCATATCCCAGATCCGGCGGTAGTAGGGGCGGATAAATTCGTTTATCAGGGCGGGGCCGATCATGGGGCCCCCTTTGCCGGCCATGTCCTCGTGTACCGTAAGGCAGTCAATGGTGACGAGGCGGCTTATCTTTTCCAGCACCCGGAAACTGGTTTCCGAGGCGGTGTTCAGGATATCCCGCATCAGCTCCGGATCGTCGTAGTAGCAGAGGCAGGTGCGTTCCTCTCCCATAAGTTCCCGGGGAAAATCGTAGCCCCCGGGGATGGAAGCCTTGATCATGGTTCCCTTCTCCTGGAGGGCCTTCGCCTCCTCTATCTCGTCAAGGTCAATCCGGGACTCGTCGTACTCAAACATGGGCTTCATTTTGAGCCAGTCGTCCATGGTCTCTACCGGGTAAGCCAGGGGAAGGGGAAGGGTGGAAGTGCCCTTGATCATCTTTACCCGCCGGCCCCAGGAATCCCGGCTTATCACATATTCTTCGGTATCCTCCAGGATGATTTCCTTTTGGGTATGGATGGCCCCGATATTGCCGAGCTCCTTGGCGTGGACGTAATCAAACCCAAAGGCCGAAAGATCCAGTTCTTCGGGCGTGGCGCCCTGGGCCTTCCATTCCTCGTCCAGCCCCACCAGGAGTCCCATGGTCTCATAGAACATCTCTCGTTTGGGATGGTTAAAGGTCATAAGGTCGATAAATTCCCGCCGATCCCACCGCATGCTCCATCTCCTGAAAACGAGATCCCCGCAAATTGACGGATTTAAAACGGTTTAACTATACCCTGCCTTGCGGGGGGTGTCAAACGACAGGAGGAACAAGGGAATTGGAGCCTTTTCAAGCTGTGTAGGCCCTATGAAAAGGGGAAAAGGAATAGTACCTTTGCGGGTAAAAACCAACCCTCCCGAAGCGACAGGCTTCTAGGGAAGGGTATATGGCCGGCATAGAGGCGCTATATGTGGGGTAAGCCTCAGCCCCACGATACGCTAGATATGGGGATTGACGGTGATAAAAGAATTCTGTAGGATTAGAAAATCATCGGGAAGTAGGTTAGCTGGCTATACCGCCAGGTTCGGGACTTGGAGGTCGCGGGTTCAAATCCCGCCTTCCCGATATAACCCCTCCTTGGGGGGATGGCAGGTTCCTTGTATCTGTTCCCGTCCGGGTCCGTCCAATAAACCATCTATGCACACAGCCGCCTCCGCCCCTGTCGGCGCCATCCTGGCGCCTTTTCCTCGCGTTCGCTCGGCGGGGGCTCCGTTTCAAGCCCCCTAAAGCCTTTCCTTAACACAAAAAACCGCCAAAGGCGGTTTTTTGTAACGGGAGCGACGGGGCTTGAACCCGCGATCTCCGGCTTGACAGGCCAGCGTGATAAACCAACTTCACTACGCCCCCAGATGGTTTAGTTAGAATAATGAAAAAACGAAAAGTCGTCAAGGGGCTCGTTTATACTAAAAACTTGCTGCGCTGGCGCGGAAAACCTCACAAAATCACCTTTCGGGCGATTTTTGCCTTAAAAACTCCGAAAACGGCCTGTAAATCATTGTTTTTGTTGCATACGATGACGCAAAAACCCGCGAGCGCCACAGGCTGCTAGACCAGAGAACCGGAAAATGGTATGGTTTAGTCCCAAAATAGCCTTGGAGCAGGGTAAAACTTTCCAAAATCCGGCTTTTTGTAACAGTCCCAGGTGTGAGGTACGGTTTTTATGGCCAACAATAAGATGAAAAAACAGCCAGTTCAGGAGGGTTTCTCTTCCACGGAGGAGTTAATCCGCCGGTTTAAGGCGAATCCGGCTATTTTTATCGGTACGGTGGTTGTTTTAGTTATCGTTATCGTCGCTTTTGTGTTCGTTCCGGCTATCGTGCCCAGCGCGGGCGGGGGATGGCAGGAGGAACTTAATTTTGGAACTTACGACAAGATTCCCATCAACTATGTGCCGGGAAACTATTTTGCCGAAACCAGGGAAGAACTGGCCCGGAGCCAGCAAAGTTCGGTAAATGACAGCAATTACCAGGTTATGGACTTCCGGATCTGGCAGGAAGCCTTTGAGCGGACTGTTGAGCATATAGGGATTCTCCAGGAAATGAAAGCGGCCGGTTACAGCGCCCCGGAAGAAGTGGTAGACGAAGAAGTGGCGGCCCTGCCCATATTCCAGGAAAACGGGCGTTTTTCCGCGGCCCGGTACCGCCAGCTTGACAATGCCAGCCAAATGAACCTCTGGAGGCAGGTTCAGGAAAACATTGTGGAGGAACGGTACCGTTCCGACATAGCGGATCTGCTCCGTTCCTCCCGGGAAGAGGAATTTATTATCGCCATGGGAACCCTCCGGCGGACCTTTGACGGGGCGGCCTTTTCCGTCAGTTCCTATCCGGACACCGAACTTATCGCCTACGCGGAGCAGAATTCCGGCAATTTCCGTTCCACCCACCTTTCCCGGATCACCATCAACTCCAGCGAGCGGGAGGCCCGTCAGGTTCTCGGCTCCGTCAAAGACGGGGTCTTGACCTTTGAGGAAGCCGCCAGAACCCAGTCCCAGGACAGTTACGCCGAAAGGGGCGGGGATATGGGGGTAAAAATGGTTTACGAGCTTTCCACGGAAATAAGCGACGCCCAGCAGCGGGAGGGGCTTATCGCCCTGGCCAGGGGAGAAATAAGCGATCTTTTGCAAATCGGATCCGGCTGGGTCTTTTTCCGGGCCGAGGAGAATTCCTACCCGGCGGACACTTCCGACCCCGGGACGCTGGAAAAAATCCGCTCCTATGTGATGGGTTTTGAGCGCGGCCGGGTGGATACCTGGTTTATCGGCCAGGCGGAAGATCTGGTGAACGATACCGCTCTCAACGGCTTTGAGGACGCGGTCTATTCAAAGGGGCTTACCAAATTCACCTTCGGGCCGGTGGCCCTGAATTACGGGGATCTGGGGTTTTTCCCCACCCTTTCCTCCTTTTCGATTCCGGAACTGGAGGACAACTACGCCTCCACCAACCTGAATTTCTGGCAGACCGCGTTTTCAACCCCTCTCAATGTCCCCTCAAAACCCCTGGTGCTGGGAAACGCGGTGATTGTACTGTACCCCAAAGAAGAGGTCCCCGCGGATGAGGGAGAAGCGGAGAACATCAAGGCTTACTTTTCCTACTATCTTTCCATAAGCAGCATGCAGGAATTGCGCAGCTTTTTTACCGGAAACGAAAAACTGGAGAACCGTTTCTGGACGACATACCAGCGTTACTTTATGCCTCAAAATTACTAATGCCTGATGAGACGCCCCGGCGTGTCCAGGCGCGGCGGGGTTTTACCGTTTTCTACCGGGGCAAAACCCTCCTTTCGGCGGTGGATCCGGTTGCCCAGGCGGAGCGGGCCGCGGAGGCGGTAAATCCGCTTAACCGGACTCTTTACCTCTGTCCCTCGCCCCTGTTTGGGTACGGGCTTTCCCAAATCCTGAAAACGATCGGTGAAAACCACCGGGATTCCGCGATCCTCTGTGTGGAGGCGGACGGGAAACTGCTGGATTTTTCCCTGGACCACATGGATCCGGCCCTGCTGCGGGATCCCCGGCTGGCCTTTGCCGCCCTGGAAGAGGGTCCCGGATGGGCGGAAAAGATCTGCGGCCTGGTCAGGCAAACATGGGGAAGCCGCCGTTTCCGCCGGGTAGAAACTCTCAGGCTCGGCGCCGGCTGGCGTCTGTACCCCGAACGCTATGAGGCCCTGGAGGCGGCCCTGCGGCAAGATATCGCCGTGGACTGGGGCAACGCCATGACCCTGGTAAAACTGGGACGCCGTTATATCCGGAACGCCCTGCGGAACCTGGCCTTCCTCTCCCGCTCCCCTTCCCTCTCCTCCCTTTCCCTGGGTTCGGATCCCGTACTGGTTCTTGGGGCAGGGCCCTCTCTGGACGGAATTCTGGCGGGACTTTTGCGTTGTTTCGGAGAAACGGCGGGAGATCCCGCCGCCCGTCCCTTCAGGATAACCTGCGTGGACACCGCCCTTTCCTGCCTCAAGGCCCGGGGCATTAAGCCGGATCTGGCGGTGGCCCTGGAGAGCCAGCACTGGAATCTGCGGGACTTTGTGGGCCTGGGGGATTGGGAGATTCCGGTAGCCATGGATCTTTCCGCCCTCCCCGCCACCGCGGAAATCCTGGGGGGACGGAGTTTTTTCTTTTTTACCCCCTGGACCGAAATGAACTTTTTCAGGAGGCTCGAGGCGGCAAGGCTGGCCCCGGCGGCTTTTATCCCCCTGGGTTCGGTGGGTCTTACCGCGGTGGCCGCCGCGCTGCGGCTCGGAGGCGGAACGGTAATCACCGGGGGCATCGACTTCTCCTTTTCCCTGGACAGTTACCACGCCCGATCCAGTCCGGGACACCGGGAAAAGCTGAGGCGGCAAAACCGTTTTACCAGCGTCCTTAACGCCAGGGCGGCTTTCCGGGAGGCCGGCCTTACGATGGTATCAAAAGCGGGCTTCCCGGTACGCAGCGATCCCGCCATGAAAGGCTACCGGGATCTCTTTGAACGGGAATTCGCCGGGGAGGAACGGCTTTGGGACATCGACGGCCCGGGACTTCCCCTGGGACCGCGGATCCTGAGCCTGGACGGGGCCCTGGCGGCCCTGGCGGACAGGAAGCGGCCTCAGGGACAAGCGGTTTTCTCCGCGAAAAAGGCGGAGGCCGGGGCGCCCGGCATCGAGGCGCTGGGGTGTTTTGTCTCCGGGGAAACGGAAAACCTGTCGCGGCTGCGGGATCTGCTCACCGGAAACTCCGCCGAAACCGCGGAGATTGACAAGCTGCTGGACTACTGCGATTACCTCTGGGCCCATTTTCCGGACTGCGCCGGAACCGGGGGGAGGCGGCCTCCCGCGGCGGACCTCTCCTTCCTCAAACGGGTGCGTACGGAGATCGACCCCTTCCTGGCCATCCTGAACAGAACCCTGGCGGAGATCCGGCGGGCCGCCCGGGGAGCCCCGGATTCGGAGGATGGGAGCAATGGATCTTAGTATTACCGCGTTTTTGATTATCTGTCCCATGACCTTCCTGGCGGGTTTTGTGGATTCAATTGCCGGCGGCGGCGGACTTATCTCCTTTCCCGCCTATCTCCTGGCGGGAATCCCCGTACACTTTGCCCTGGGAACCAACAAACTTTCTTCCAGCATGGGATCGGTAACCGCTTCCATCCGGTACTACCGGAACCGCTTCGTGGATCTTTTCCTCTGTCTCCCCTCAATAGCCGCGTCCCTGACCGGTTCGGCCCTGGGAAGCTCCCTTACCCTGCTGGTGGACGAAAAATGGCTGCGACGGCTGCTCCTGGTGATTCTCCCGGTAACGGCCTTCTATGCCTTTAAAAACAAACATCTTGATCTGAAGCCGGACGGCCTGTCCCGCCGCCGGGCCCTGGCGCTCTCGGTCTCTATCTCCTTCTTCATCGGGGCTTACGACGGTTTCTTCGGCCCGGGCACGGGAACCTTCCTCATCCTTCTCTACACCGCTCTGGTAAAACTCGATCCCCGTACCGCCTCGGGAAACGCCAAGTTCGTCAACATGGCCAGCAACCTTGGGGCTCTGGCAGTGTTCCTGCTGAACCGGCGGGTTATAGCGCCCCTGGGGCTCTGCGCCGGCCTCTTCAGCGTTCTGGGCAGCTACCTGGGCTCGGGGCTGGCTATCAGGATAGGAGCGCGGGTGATACGGTACTTTATCCTCGCGGTGCTGGTACTGCTCTTTGGACGCGTCATCTGGGAAACGCTAAGCCAGGCGGTGTAAAGATCCGGCGGTTTGCCGCGTTTCGCGCCTGAAACCCCAAAAATCGCCCATCAGGCCCTTGGCGTCACAGACCTTGCCCTTATTACGGTAATACTTTTTCGGCTTTTTAAGTTCCCTTTGTTTTCCTGTCCCGGTACTCTCCGGGTCTTCTTTTGTTACTATTCCCGAATACGGTATGTCCCGTCTCTTTCCGCCACCATTGATTCCTTTCCCAGCGCTTCGAGTACCGCGTAGAGTTCCTTTTCCCCTAAACCGCTTCTTTCCCGGAGCCGCCGCAGATCCGCCGGCCCCTGGGTAACGAGAGCCTTTAGTACCATTCCCCGGCGCTGCCGGAAGGAACCTTCAAAGGGGCTCTGTTTGGCGTAATGGGCGCTTCGCCGGTTCGGGTTTACCGTAACCCGCTTCAAGGCCGCGCCGTAATCCATCAGCGCCCAGTACCACCTGCGGGGGTTTCTTTTATCCAGGTACTCCGCTATCAGGGGGAGAATTTCCCGGTCGTTTACGCCGGTTTCGCCGTTAAAAAAGAAATGGAGAAAAGCCGCGCGGATATTGGTTTCGATAAATACCGAAGGGCGGTTATAGGCAAAACAGAGAATAGCCCCCGCGGTGTAAGGGCCGATGCCGGGCAGGGACAGCAGCTGTTCGGGCTCATCCGGCACTTGGCCGCCGTATTCCCCGGTAATTTTCCCGGCGCAGTCTTTCAGGTAACGGCAGCGGCGGTTGTACCCAAGGCCGCTCCATTCCCTCAGGGCATCCTCCAGGGAAGCTTCGGCAAGAGAAGGGGGATCGGGCCATTTTTTCATAAAACGGTTCCAATAAGCGACAACCCGGTTTGTCTGGGTCTGCTGGAGCATGAACTCCGATACCATCACTCCCCAGGGATAGACCTCTTTCCTCCAGGGGAATTGACGGCCTTCCTTATCGTAGTAGGAATAGATTGCCGCGCGGAATTCTTTCTTATCCATCAGGGCGCTTTTTTCGCGGCCTCATCGGTAATCAGACGCGCTATTTGATCCGCGGTAATCTCATCGGTATCAATCACAAGATCCGCGAAGCCGTAAAGGTCATTGTCTATGTTATAGATCCGCAAATACCGCTCCCGATCCTGCCGATCCCTTTCGGCGGTAAAGGCGGCCACCGAGTCAAAGCCGCCGCCCTCCCGCTCCACGATGCGGGCCGTTCTGGTTTCCGGTCTTGCCCGGAGGTAAACTTTCAGATCCGCCTCCGGGAGCATCCATATAGCGAGCCGGGAACCTAGCACACAGCCCCCTTCCCGGGCGATGGCAACCTGACGGCTGTCCACTTCCCGGTCCCAGGAATCATCCTTCGCGGCAAGTTTCAGCACTTCCGCGAGGCTCAGGCCTTTTTCTTCCGCGAGATTTCTGAAGGTAAAGTTAATAAACCGCAGATTCATCTTGTCGGCTACCAGCCGGCTTACGGTGGTGTTTCCGCAGCCGCTCTTTCCCGATATGGCAATCCTGATGTTCCGGGGCTTTTTATCCTTATTCAACATTTCTCAACTGCTCCCGTATGTTCTCCAGGGCGTTCTTCATGTCCACAACCGCCCGGCTTATCTCAAGGACAGGACTTTTCGATCCGACGGTATTGATCTCCCGGTTTATTTCCTGACAGAGAAAATCGAGCTTTTTCCCCGGACTACGGTTCCGTCCGGTTTCCGCCCTGAACTCGGCAAGATGAGCGGAAAGCCGCGACAGCTCCTCGGAAATAGTATACTTCATTAACAGTACCGCTGTTTCCGCGAGAACCCGGTTCTCGTCTATCTGGTTTCCCAGGACTTCGGCAAAACGGGCGCGTATGTTTGTTTTGATTGTCTCTTCTATCCGGGGAGCGAAAGAGGCGACGGTTTGGAGCGACGATTCAAGAATCCCCAGATGGGACAGTATATCCTCTTCGGTATGCTTCCCTTCCCGCGCCCGTTCCAGATCAAAATCGTCCAGCGCCGCCTTAAGAAGCGGTTCCAGCCGGCCCCAGTAACGATCCGCGCCCCGATCCTTTTCCACCTCTAACACTCCCTCGCAGCCAAGGATCATCGAAAGGCTCGGTTCCTCGGCTATCCGCAGGGTTTCCGCCAGATTTCTAACGGCCTCCGCGTAAGCGGCGGCGGCCTCACGGTTCAGCAAAACTTTTAGCGGCGAATGAAGATCCCTGAGACGGACGCCGACTTCCACCTTGCCCCGGCTGCAGCGCCCGGCTACACATTCCCGTATGTCCGGCTCCAGGACTGAAAGATGGGGAGCGGCGTTAACGTATATCTCCAAAAAACGGCTGTTGTATGAACGGATCTCCACCGACAGGGAAAGATCGGTTTCCTGTATTTCCCGGTACGCGTAGGCGGTCATGCTTTTCATGAATTCTGTCCTTTGTAGTATTCGTAGAGGGATCTGCCAAGCTTCCAGTTGTCCCCGGCGCCCATGGTAACAAAAATATCCCCCGGCCTAAGCAGATTCTTTACGGTCTCTCGCGCCTCAAGCGGTTCATCGGCATAAAAAACACCGCCCCTTAGGGCCTTGGTTTTTTCAAAGAGGGTCCGTCCTGTTACGCCGCCCTTGTACTCCTCCCTGGCGGACCCGTATATCTTATGCAGAATAACTATATCGGCCTTTTCAAAGGAGGCGGCAAATTCCTCAAGCAGCGAAGCGGTCCGGGTATAGGTATGGGACATAAAGCTTACCACAAGCCGTCTTTCGGGGTAAAAGGATTTTATTCCTTCCAGGGTCGCGGCGACAGCGGTAGGGTGATGCCCGTAATCGTCCATGAAAAGTATAGCCCCCTCCTCGCCAAGGATCTCCGACCGCCGTTTTGAGCCCCGGAAGTCTTCCAGTTCCTTTCTCACCTTCTCCCGCATCTCGCCGGTCCAGCCGCCGGAAACCCCGCCCCCGAACTCCCGGCGCACCAGCGACGAGGTAAGCGCCAGGGCGGCGGCGGCGTTTAGCGCCTCGTGCCGGCCCGGAATCCGCAGTTTCAGTTCCCCCGGAAAACCGCTTATCGCAAACACCGCCCGCCCCCGGCCCACCGTATAGGAAAGGATCCGGAAATCCCCCGGGGCACTGAAGCCGTAGGGAACCGGGGAGATGTCCCGGTTTTCCTTTTCCAGCGTCGAAACAAGCTCGGAAGCGCCGGGATCGTCGGCGCAGTAGATAAGTTCCCCGCCGGCGGGGAGGAGCCGGCAGTATTCGAGGAAGGCGTCCCTGATGGATTCGTAGCTTGGATAATAATCCTGATGGTCGCTTTCCACCGCGGTAAGGATGATCCGCCGGGGATGAAAAGAAAGAAAATGCCGCCGGTACTCGCAGGTTTCGGCGACAAAATATTTGTTGCCCATGGCGAGGGTGGAACGGCCGTTGAAACCCGTTACCGCGCTGCCCGCCAGGATTTGGGCGGGAAGGCCCGCGGCCCTGATAAGGCTTCCGGCCATGGCGGTGGTGGTGGTCTTCCCGTGAACCCCCGCTATTCCGGCGGAGTCAAAGTTCCGGGAATAGTATCCCAGCGCGTCGGGATATTTGAGAATGGGTAGTCCCCGGCGCGCCGCTTCCGCCATTTCCGGGTTGGTGTCGAAGGAATAGGCGGCCGAATAAACAACCAGATCAAAAGTTTTATTGACGTGTTCCGCTTGAAAAGACTCAAAATAGGGTATACCCAGTTCCCGCAGGATGGAGTCGGTATAAAACACCTCGTCCCGGTCGGAGCCGCTGACTTCAACACCCAGGTTATGCATCAGTTCCGCCAGGGCGCACATGCCGGTTCCCTTAATTCCGATAAAATAAACCTTGGAGCCCGGAACCAGGGCCTTTTCGAAATCCATAGGCCATACTATCCCAAGGGACTCCCCTTTTGCAACATCCCGCTTTTGCTTTAGAATACCAGCCTATGGGTAATCCGGTTGTTATGAACAGTTCCGCCGATGTTTTCGCGTGGATTGCGGGCTTCATCAATATGGGGCGCGGACAGAGCTACCGGAGCTTCCGGCTGGATCGCATGCGGGTTCTCAGCGCCCTTGCGGACTGTCCCGAAAAAAACGCGCCGCTTGTTCATGTCGCCGGCTCCAAGGGAAAGGGATCGGTTACCGGGATGATCGCCGCGATGCTTGAGGCGGAAGGGTTAAAAGCGGCCCGTTACACTTCCCCCGATGTGATGGAAAAGCGGGAACGGATCAGCCTGGGAAACAATTTTTTTGATGAATCGATTTATGTCGCGGCAGGCAGGGAACTGGCCTCGGTAGTCGAAAAACTGCGTTCCTTGTCCGGCCCCGAGGCGGGGCTTTTCGATCCTTCCCGCGAAGAGGGGGAAGAGCCGACTTTTTTTGAGCTTATGACCCTGTACTTCTTTCTCTGCGCGAGGACGGCCCGCTGCGACGCCATGGTCGTGGAAACCGGCATGGGAGGACGGCTGGACGCCACCAACATTGTGGAGCCCCTGGCGTCGGTAATTACCCTGATAGAAATAGAACATGCCGAATATCTGGGGGATACCCTGGGGGCCATAGCGGCGGAGAAAGCGGGAATCATTAAAACCGGCAAACCCCTGATCCTCGCCGCCCAGGAAGAGGAGGCCCTAAGGGTATTCCGTAAAGAGGCGGCGGGGAAAAATTCACGGCTCATCTATTTTCCCGAAACCGTTAGTGTTGGTGATGTCAGCGTTACTAAGCGGGGAACCGCTTTTACCCTGGATTTTCTTGGGGAAGGCTTTTTTCCCCGGCCCTTGCGGCTTTTTCTCCCCATTCCCGGCGCGGTACAGACCGGAAACGCGGGATTGGCGCTAACGGCCGCGAAGACCGCCTTTCCCCGCCTGGGGGAAGAAGCGGTACGCAGGGGGTTGGAGGGATTCAGGCTCCCCGCCCGTTTTGAAAGGGTTTTGGCGGATCCCGAACTGGTTATAGACGGCGCCCATACGCAAAAAAGCATGGAGCAATGCGCGGATACCTTCTGCTCCCTCTACGGCGAGGGGGGAATCCTGGTGTTCGGCTGCGCCGCGGGCAAAAATGTCCAGGCCATGGCGGATATTCTGGCTCACCGTTTCTCGCGGATTATCGTTACTACCCCGGGGACTTTCAAAAAAAGCAGCCCCGATGACGTTTACGCCGTTTTTAAGTCCAAGGCCGGAAAGGGAACAGGGATACTGCTGATAAGGGAAACCGGCCCGGCCATAGAAAAAGCCCTGGCGCTGGGAAGGGAACTGGGGCTGCCCGTTTTAGGCGCCGGATCTTTTTACCTTGCCGCGGAGATCCGTCAGTATTTAAGCGGTTTTCAAAACCGCTTGTTTTGACCGGCCCTTGAAGCGGCGTAGTCCGGCAGGGAGTATTCCCGTTTTTCCCCGCTCCGGGGATCCAAAAAACCGATAAACCGGGAACGCAGCGCGAAGGGCCGCCCGGTTTCCGCGATCCCTTCCGGCGCGCCGTAGAGGGCGTCCCTCCTTACCGGCATCCCCAGCCAGGAAAGATGACAGCGGATCTGATGGCGGAATCCCCGCCTGAGCCGCAGGTGAAAAGAGGCGGAACCTTCCCTTTGTTCCCAGGCCAGCACCTCCGTGGTATACGGCCGCCCCTGATCCCCGGCAGTATCTTTGCCTCCCGGGAAGAGAGACTCTACCGGGCGGACCGCCTTTCTGCCCGGCCCCCAGGGCCGGAAAAAACTTCGGATGAGAAAGGGAGTTCCGGGAGGCTCCCCGAAAGGGGGCGGCGGAAAACCGGGCAAATTGCCTCCGGCTTTCCGTTCCGTAAGCGCGCAGTATTCCTTGACCATGAGCCCCCGCCGCTGCCCCAGAAGCAGGGCGTCCAGGGCGGCCTGGGTTTTCCCCATCAAAACGAGCCCCTCGGTTTCATAATCAAGCCGGTGGATCAATCCCCCTTCGGCGGGCTTTAGCCCCCTCAGGGCCAGCAGGGGGGGATACACGCGGGCGTACCATTCAACCAGCGTACCGGCCCGCCCAGGGCCCAGGGGCGCCGAATGCATGAAAGGCGGTTTGTAGATCACCGCGAAATCCCCGGTCTCATCAACTATCCCGGGCGCATCACCCCAGGGCGAATCATCCCAGAGCGAATCGATACAGGGGAGATCAGCCACGGCCCGCCTTTTCCATATCGTCGAGCCTGGCGATCATGGCCTTGAAGCGGGCCGGCAGGGGGGATTTAAAGATCCTCCCCTCCCCCTCCCCGGGCAGGGTCAGGGCAAGGCTCTTGGCGTGAAGCATCAGGGAGATGTCCGGGAAAAGAGGATCCCCGCCGCCGTAAACCGGATCCCCGGCAACGGGAAAGCCCAGGTAGCGGAGGTGGACCCGGATCTGGTGGGTCCGGCCGGTACGGGGACGGACCAGGAGGAGGGAATGGGTTTTCCATGATCGGACAATCCGGTACAGGGTAAGGGCGTACTTCCCCTTGCCGGGAACCGCGGCGAAGCGTTTCCGATCCCGGCCGTCCCGGCTTATCGGCGTTTCTATACGGCCGGCCGGTTCCCCGGGCACGCCCCGGACAATGGCGGTGTAGGTTTTACGAACCTTTCTTGTTTTAAACTGTTCGGATAAAAAAGCCAGGGCCTCGCCGTCCCAGGCGGCTATCATCACCCCCGACGTATCCTTGTCGAGCCGGTGGACGATGCCGGGCCGGGGCCAGGTTCCGGCGGGAGACCCGTCCTCCCCCCGGGGGATCGGGAAAGGTTCCGCCGCCGGCCCTTCCCGCCGGAGCCGCCGGAAAAGGAGGGCGTTTACCAGGGTTCCCCGAAAATTGCCCGCCCCGGGGTGGACCACCATACCCTGGGCCTTATCCACCACGATGACCCGGGAATTTTCAAATATTACCGTTAGGGGGATGTCCTGGGGGACGAGATCCGGCGTTTCCGGGTCTTTCCAGAGGAGATCAAGCCTGTCCCCGGTTTTAACCATCCGGGACAGCTTGACCGGCTTTCCGTTCAGCCGGGCTTCCAGGGAACGGATCTTTACCTGGGAACGGGAAAGAAGGCCCAGACATTCGGAGACGTACCGGTCAAGCCGCAAGGGACCGGCCTCCGCCTCAACGGTTCCCCGATAAGAAGGCATCAGGGCCTTGAAGGCGAAACCGCCCCGGGTCGCGCGGCCTCTACGACCGGTTCCGAATCCGATTCCGGTTCGGCGGCGGATTCGGATTCGGCGGCGGGTTTTCGGGTAATCCTGATAGGACTGCCGGCGGGCAGGTTTTTTACCCGCTGCTTTTCCCTGTAACGTTTAATTTGAACGATTGAAAAATCGGTAACGGCTACCGCCGCCGAAATAACCGCCGCGACGGCTATGGTCATGGTCAACTCGTCCTGGCTCATGTTAATCGCCCCCGGCGGCTTGGCCGGCCAGGGCGCGTAGAGAGGATCCCAGCCGTGACTGTAACAGCGCCAGGTATCCACGGCGAAAGTGGTGAAGAACATGGTGAAAGGGAAGGAGCCGAAAGCGACAATTTCGGCCCGCCGCAGATCTTTGGCCCAAAGGGGGAATTCGGAACTGTCAAAGCCCAGGGAAGGGCTTGGCCCGCCTGAGGAACCCTGGGCGGCGGTACCGGTTCCCGTACCGGAGGAACTTTGGGCAAAACCGGGGAAGGGCCGGATAGAGAGGCCCAGACCGAGAGCCAGGATACAAAAAACCGTAAGCTTTTTCACTGCCCCCTCTCCCCAAAGAGGAGGGTTCCTATCCGGATAAGGGTGGCGCCTTCCTCAATGGCTATCTCAAAATCATTGGACATGCCCATGGAAAGGCAGGCCCAGTCGGTTTCGGGAAAACGGCTTTTCAGCTTTACCTGGGCCTTTGCCACGGCCCGGAAGGAAGCGCGAATCCGCTCTTCCGCGCCGGTAAAGGGAGCCATGGTCATAAGGCCGGCAGGGGCCAGGCCCGGAAAGGACAGCGCCGTTTCCGCCGCCCGGAAGAGGCTTTCCTCGTCGGGAAAGCCCCGCTTGGAATCCTCCCCGGTATGGAGTTCCAGCAGCACCTTGAGGGGCCGTTCCCCGGAGGCGGCGTATTTCCCCAGTTCCCGAATAATCGAATCCCGGTCAAGGGACTGGACGCAGTCAAAGAGGGAAGCCGCCGTCCTGGCCTTGTTGCCCTGAAGGGAGCCTATCAGGTGGAGTTCCGCGTCCGGGCGCGTTTCCCTGAAACCGGAGAATTTTTTCGCCCCCTCCTGTACCCGGTTTTCCCCGAAAAAGCGTATCCCGTTTTTCCAGGCTTCCTCAACCGCGTCCCGGCTGTGGAATTTGGAAACCCCCAGAAGGCAAATTTCCTCCCTGGCCCGGCCGGAACGATCACAGGCCCGCCGAATCCGTTCCTCAAGCCGCTCAAGAGCCTCAGCAAAGGCCATAATCCTCCCCCAAAACCAGGGCCAGTTCCCTGAAACGGGCGACGCTCAGGTTTTCCGCCCGATCCTCCGGCTTTATACCGCAGCGCTCCAGGGCCGCCAGGCTTAAAGTCCGGACATCCTTTCCGGGAGCTATACGGGAAGACACGAAACCCTGGAGGTTGTTTTTAATGGTCTTCCGCCGGGAGCCGAAAAGCCGCCGTACCAAGGGGTAAAAGAGGGGAGATCCGGTTCTTTCCTCCGGGGGAAGCAGCTCCAAAAGAACTCCCTGGGAATCCACCCGGGGAGAAGGGTAAAAAGAAGTCCCCCCGATAAGCATCAAAGGATCCACCCGGTAAACCGAGGCGGCCAGCACCGAGAAGGAGGAATAGTCGGCGGAACCCGGTTTTGCCGCCATGCGCCGGGCAACTTCTCTCTGCACCGTCACCACCATCCGCTTAAAAAACCTCCCCCCTTCGATCATATCCGCCAGAAGAACCGCGGCGATGTTATAGGGCAGGTTGCCGATTAGATAATCAGCCCCCGCCTGGCGCCGCCATGTTTTAAGCGCGTCCCCTTCCACCAGAAGAAATGATTCCCTCCCGCCGAAGAGTTCCCGCAAAACCCCGATAAAGCCCGGATCGATCTCGAAAGCCGTAACCCGGCAGCCCCTTTCCAGGAGATCCCTTGTCATCGCCCCGAGGCCGGGGCCGATCTCCCAAACCCCCTCCCCTTTTTCCGGGCCAAGGGACTCCACCAGTTTTCGCCTGGGCTCCGGGTTAATCAAGAAATTCTGCCCGAATTTTTTCCTCATGCCAAGCCCCCGTTCCTCAAGAAAGGCCCTGAGGGCAACGGGGGAATCGTAATTAATCTCCAGCAAAGTCCCGCCGGCTCCTAACCGTTTGAATAGTTTTTAAGGAAGTCGCGGACCTACGGTCCGAGTCCGTAATGTGTCCACAGTATGGACAGACACTAA
>JAITQR010000087.1 GCA_031288815.1 Treponema sp. | reverse complement strand
GGCATGGAACCGGAGGCGCAATAAGGAAGCCTGTAAAATCAACTGGCGATTTACTACCGCCGACGCCCGCATTAAACTGAAACGACTCTACCCGCAGTTTGAATGATGTCGGGATACTATGACAGCCTTGAAATAGACGAATTTTGGACCTATGCAGAGAAAAAGAAGAACAAAGTGACACAGGAGATGATACGAGAATATACCGAACATCAATTTGAGCATGGAGACAAAAGTCACTTTAAGATAGAGGACGAGAAACCGGGGGATGAGTTTCAGTCGTAAGCTTTAGACTGCTTTAGCAAAAGGACATTTTAGGGGGCTTTGGCCCCAAGGCGGCTTTCAGCCGATCGGGTAGGAGGCTGCCCAAATAATGGACAGCCTCCTACCCGATTGCAACCGGCACCGTCTTACCGGGTCAAAATCCAATTAGGGCCTGCGGTTCGGCCGGGGGCTGGGGCAGACGCCAAAAGATCCTGTCAGGATTTAGCTTGACAATGTCAAGAAATTTATTATTATTTGAGTATGACAAAATTCATTGGTTTTGTCATGCAAAGGACCCTGTATGAGTATCGAAATTATTGGAACCGGGAAGGCGGTTCCCCCCAACCGGGTAACCAACGACGATCTTGCCAGGCGTATAGATACCAGCGACGAGTGGATCCGGTCTCATACGGGAATTGGGGCCCGGCATCTGGCCGATGAGGCGGTGGCCGCCAGCGACCTGGCGGTGGAGGCGGCCCGGGAGGCCCTGGCCATGGCGGCGGGCTGGAGAGAGGGTCCGGGGAAGGATGAGGCGGTAGCGGAGGCGGCCGGGAGGCTGGATCTTATCGTCCTTGCCACCGCCACTCCGGACTAGTCCGGCTGCCCCTCCACGGCCTGTGTGGTTCAGGACAGGCTGGGGGCCCGGCGGGCTGCGGCAATGGACATTACCGCCGGTTGTACCGGCTTCGTTTACAGCCTGGAGACCGCTGCGGGGCTTCTTTCGGCGGGCAAGACGCGGAAACGGGCGCTGGTTATTGGATCGGAGATCCTGAGCAAACTGACAAACTGGGAGGACCGGGGTACCTGCGTACTCCTTGGGGACGGCGCCGGGGCCGTGGTGCTTGAGAAAACCGGCGCCCCCACGGAAGGCGCCGGGCGGCGGGGCCTCGTGGGAAGCGCCCTGGGGGCGGACGGATCGGGGACTGAAAATCTCATTATCCGCCGGGGGGGAAGCCGCAGCCCCTTTAAGGCCGGGGAAACCATCGAAATCCCCACCCATCTGGAAATGAACGGCCAGGCGGTGTACAACTTCGCCGTTAAGGCCTTTACCGAAACCTGCACCCGGCTCATGGCGGAGGACGGCATCGGCATTGACGACATAGCCGTCATCGTGCCCCATCAGGCCAATGCCCGGATCGTCCAGGCTGCGGGCAAGCGTTTGGGTATACCGGAGGAGAAATTCTTCCTCAACATCGAGGAATACGCCAACACCTCCTCGGCGTCGATCCCCATTGCCCTGGACGAACTAAACCGGTCCGGGCGGCTGCGGAAGGGGGATCTGGTCATGACCGTAGCCTTTGGCGGTGGCCTCACCTATGGGGGAAATCTTATCGTATGGTAGAAGGGCATGGATTTATCGAATAAACGGCTGGTATTTCTGTTTCCCGGCCAGGGGGCCCAGTACCCCGGCATGGGACTGGATCTGCTTGAAAGCGGCAGCGGGGCGGTAAAGATCATCTTCGACGCCGCCTCGGACATTACCGGAAGGGACATGGGAGCCCTGCTCCGGGAGGTGGACGCGGAAATCCTCAAGCGTACCGATGTATCCCAGCCGGCCATTACCCTGGTGAACCTGGCGGCCGCGGCCTTTCTGGCCGAAAGGGAGATAGTCCCGTCGGCCTGCGCCGGCTTCAGCCTGGGGGAATACGCGGCCCTCCGGATAGCGGGGCTTATATCCCTGGAGGACTGCTTCCGGCTGGTCAAATTCCGGGGGGAACTTATGCAGGAAGCGGCGGATAGGCTCCGGGCCGCTGCGGCGGGAGGCGGCGCGCCGGGAATGGCCGCCGTGGTGGGCCTTGCCCCGGAACAGGTGGAATCCCTGGTGGCCGGCTGGAAGACCGGGCCGGGGCCGGCGGATCTTTACCCGGCGAATATCAATTCCCCCCGGCAGACGGTGGTGTCCGGAACCGCGGCTGCCCTGGCGGAGGCGGAGGGCCGCTTCAAGGCGGCCGGGGCCAGGCGTTTTATCCGGCTCCCCGTGGCGGGCCCCTTCCACTCCCCCCTGATCTCCGGGGCGGCGGAAAGGTTCCGCCCCCTGCTGGAGAAGACGGTCTTCGGCGATCCCCGTATCCCCCTCTACTCCAACGTGACCGGGAAGCGGGTAAGTTCCGGAAAAGAGGCAAAGGATCTGGCCCTGGCCCAGATCACCCGCCCGGTACGCTGGCTGGACGAGGAAAAGGCCCTGAACGGGGCGGGCGTGGACGCGGCCCTGGAAACGGGACCGGGAAAGGTGCTCCAGGGGCTTTGGAAGGATTCGGGGAGCCCGCTCCCCTGCTACCCCGCGGGAACCCGGGGGGACATTGAGGGGCTGGAAAATTCGGAGGGAAGGGAACAATGACAAAAGCGGTACTGGAAAACAAGAAGGCCCTGGTAACCGGGGCCTCCCGGGGTATCGGCAGGGCTATCGCGGATCGCTTTCTCGCGGAGGGCGCGGAACTTTGGGGCCTGGGTACCCGTGCCCCGGACGACCTTGAGGAGCGGGTTTCCGCCGCCGGGGGGAGGCTTCACTGGATAAGCGCCGACCTGGGGGATCTTGCCGGCGTCGAGGGGATCATCGAAGGGGCCATCGGGGAAGCCGGGGGCTTTGACATCCTGGTGAACAACGCCGGGCTTACCCGGGACACCCTCTCCTTCAGGATGAGCCTTGAGGACTGGCGGAAGGTGATCGACGTGAACCTGAGCGCGGCCTTTCTCACGGCCCGGACGGTGGCCAGGGACATGATCCGCAAACGGGCGGGTTCCATTATCAACATGGCCAGCGTGGTGGGGCTCCACGGGAACGCCGGGCAGGCGAACTACGCGGCCAGCAAGGCGGGGCTTATCGGGCTTACCAAGAGCCTCGCCAGGGAAACGGCCGGCCGGGGAGTGCGGGTAAACGCCGTCGCCCCGGGCTTCATCACTTCCGACATGACCAAGGCCATACCGGAGGCGGCGAGGGAAGCGATGCTGGGGCTTATACCCCTCAAACGGGCGGGCAGACCGGAGGACGTGGCGGAGGCGGTTCTTTTCCTCGCCTCGGAAGGGGCCTCCTACATCACCGGGCAGGTACTGTCCGTGGACGGGGGAATGTTTATTTAAGCAAATTTTTTTGAAGCCTTTCACGAAACCAAGGGATTTTAGGGAAAGGCCCGTTACAGGTTGGTTCAAAAACCCGGTAGGGGGAAACTTTGTTTCTGACGGAACCAGCTTTTGGAACTAAAGAAACGGAGGACTGTTATGAGTCGCAAAGTGGTGGTAACCGGCATGGGGGTTGTCTCTCCCATCGGCAATTCGGTTGACGAATTCAGGGATTCGCTTAAGGCGGGAAAGAGCGGTATCGCTCCCATTACCGCCTTCGACATCACCGATTTTGACGTGACCATTGCCGGGGAGGTGAAAAATTTCGATCCTGCCCGCTGGATGGAGAAGAAAGACGCCCGCAAGATGTGCCGCTTTACCCAGTTGGCGGTGGCCGCCACGTCCGAGGCCCTGGATCAGGCCGGACTGGTGGAAACCGTAGCCGCCCCGGCCGGGGAAGGCAGGGTACGGCGGGTAAAAAGCGATCCCTTCCGCACCGGGATCGTCCTGGGGAACGGCAT
>JAITQR010000076.1 GCA_031288815.1 Treponema sp. | reverse complement strand
TAAAACTTCCCCGGGTAAAGCCGGGAGGGAACCAGGTAGTCCCGGGCCCCTTCGGGGGTGGATTTGATGAAGGTGGGGGTCTCGATCTCGTAGAAACCCTGGCCGGTCATCCATTCCCGCACCGCGAAGGTTGTCTCGCTGCGCAGTCTGATGCGACGCTGCATGGCCCCGGAACGGAGATCCAGGTAGCGGTACCTAAGGCGGAGATCCTCGCCGGCATTGCTCTCCTCGTCTATCTGAAAGGGAAGCACCTCCGAACGGTTGAGGATGACCAGCTTCCCGGCCAGCACTTCGATCTCCCCGGTGGGCATGGCGGGATTCACCATGTCCTCGGGCCGCCTCCGCACCAGGCCCTCCGCGGCGACGCAGAATTCGTTCCGCAGTTCCGCCGCCGTCTCCGCCAGTTCCGGGGACTCGTCCACCACCACCTGGGTAACGCCGTAACGATCCCGCAGATTGATAAAGGATATCCCCCCGTGATCCCGTTTCCGGTGTACCCAGCCGTTCAAAATGACCGTTTTGCCCGCGTCATCCCCCCGCAGGGAACCGCAGGTAACGGTGCGTCTCATTGTTTCCATTGCGCCTCAATCAGCCGGGCGCGTTAAACCGCGCCAGATCCGCGCCGCTCCCGGCTTTAAGACCTCAATATATCCCGAAGCGGAAATATAATCTATAATTAAGGTATGCGGTTTGACCTTACCAAAGCGTTAATCGACGACCTCCTCTTTTCCATGGAAGATCAAAACGGTGAATTCCTGCTGGATACCCGGGAGGGGATGATCATTCTGACAGACGAAACGTTCGATGACGCGGACGAAGAGGATCGGTATATCGGCCTTCCGGACTGGGATTCGGCCGACGGCTACCAGCTTATGGAACATTTTACCGCGGCCCTGCGGAACCCGGTGGTCCGGGATGAACTGAACACGGCCCTTAACCGGGGAAGGGGGGTGTTCAGGGCTTTTAAGGATATCCTCAGCCATTACCCGGAGATAGAGCGGCGCTGGTTCGCCTACAAGGAACGGGAGATGAGGCGGAGCATTATCCGCTGGTACAACGGGCTGCGGGAGGAGTGGGGGCTTGAGAAGATCGGGACCGAACCGGAAGAAACAGAGGATCTGATCCTCGAGGATTTCCGTTTCCGGGAGGCGGACCCTCAGGACGCCCAGGCGGCGGAAAATCTCCACCGGATCTGCCGGGAGGAGTATCTGAAATACTCAAGGGAAAACAACCCCGCCGCCGAAGTCTTTCTCGCGGGCCTCTCCTGGTCTTTCCCCGGCGACCTGGCCCTGGTGGCGGAAACCGGCGGCGGAGACTTCGCCGGCTATGTGGCCGCCGCCGGCACCGATCCGGCGCTCCACGTATTGGCCCTGGAGGTGAAACCCGAGTACCGGGGGCTCGGGGTGGGAGAAACCCTGATGACCCGTTTTCTGGAGAAGGCCCGGAAAGGGCCCTGTTCCCGCGTAACCGTGGATCTGCCTTCAACGGCGGAAGGCTTTTCCCGGGAGCTGTTGCGGGAAGCCTTTAAGCCCTACGCCGTCCGGTACTGCCTGGAACTTGACAAAAACAGGGGCGATTATTAAATAACCGGGGGGGTGGGACGTTTTAGCGCGTCTTGAGTAAAATGGGGAAATGTGCCATTCTCCGCCTGACAAGCGCGGTTTGTCTTCCAAAAACCGGATTTTTGGGAAAACCTTTCGTAGTTAGGAATAAAGATGTCTTTTACGTTTGACAGAGAAAAAACAAGAAAAAAAATCGGTCTGGTTCTTGAAGATATTAAAACAAAAGCTGATCCCCTGGTTCTGGACGAGTACCGCAGGCTTTTTAAACGGGAAGTGCCATTCTTCCGCCGTTCCTGGGCCGCGGCCTACCTTCTTATGCTTTACGATCAGGACGAAAAGTTCCGCAACGCCTCCGCCAATCCGGGGCGCCGTTCCCCCAGGGGGAGAAAACCGGCCGATTCAGCCGGACAGGGGGAAGGGGCAAAACCAGCGAAGCCGGCCGAAGCCCTGCCGGAGGAAGAGGCCCGGCAGCTGTTTATCAACATCGGCCGAAGCCGGCGGGTGTTTCCCCGGGAGATCCTGGGGCTGATATACTCCAAAGCCTCGGTTTCGCGGGAGGATATCGGAACCATCCGCACCCTGGACAACTACTCCTTCATACAGGTCAGGGACTCGGTGGCCGATACGATCATTGAGGCCCTGGACGGAAAATCTTTCCGGGGCAAGTTGCTTACGGTAAATTACGCCCGTCCCCGGCGGGAAGAAGAGGACGACGATACGGAAAGCCAGGACGGCGTCCAGGCGGAGGGGGCCGCCGGGCCAACGGATGAAGCCGGCGGCCTTGAGCTTGAGGTTCCGGCGGACGATTCAGAGCAGGACGATGATCACCCGGGCGAAGAAGGCGTTTAGGCCAATCCCCGCCAGCAGGAGCAGCCAGGCCGCTACCTCAAAAGCATACGCCTTGCGGGTGTAGCGCCGGGCCAGGGTTTCGGGTTTTCCCGGCAGGGCCCCGTAGACGGCAAAAACATCGGCGGGCTCAACCGGATTTTCCCCCGGTTCCGGCAAAGCCCCGTAGATAAACCATTTATCCTTCTTTCGTTTTTCCTCTTCCGGAATAAGGAAGGGGACCTCCCCGTCCTCCAGCCCCCGGGGAGGCTCGTCAAGAGAGACCGCGCCGTAAGGTTCCCCCCCGGGCAGACGGCCTTTCCCTGTTCCGCCTTCCAGGTAAATCAGGGGAAGCCGCGCCAAATCCCGGTAGGCCCTGAAGATCCGCGCCTGCCACCAGAGCCGGCGGTAGATAACCGTAAAAAGCACCCCCGGGGGAACCATGGGGAAAAGGGGGATGAACACGGCGGTAAAGGCGACAATCGCCGTGATGCGGAAAGCGGGCCGGGGAAGAAAGGACAGGGCCGTAAAGATCAGGAACAGGGCGCCGAGGATCAGGGCATAGGGAGTGATGGGGTTCCAGTACTCGTTCCGGTGGCGGCCCGCCCGGATGGCCCTTACCGCCAGCGATCGGTCGGGGCCGTCGTAGAAGATAAGCAGCAGGGGCTTTCCGGGGGAAGCGGCGAATATCCGGCAATCGTCCCGAAGCTCCAGGGTTCCTCCCACAAAGACCTTCGCCTCATCGGTAAGGGTGGAGACCCGATCCCACCGTATCCTTTCGGGGGCTTCTTCCCCGGGATCAAAAAAGCCCCCCTGGCCTCCTTCCTGCATGGGGAGCACATAGGTCTCCGCCCCGGCAAGGGCTACCGGAACCGTCAGTTTGTCCCCCCGTATCCACAGGGTATGGTCCCCGGTTACCGACTCAAGCCTCCCGGTAAAACGGTAAACCTTTCCCTCGGTCCGCCGGTAGGCCCGGTAGTCCAGGAGGGGGCAGAGGGC
>JAITQR010000364.1 GCA_031288815.1 Treponema sp. | reverse complement strand
GAAAAAGACGGATTTCAACCTGGACGCCAAAGTCTACGACAACTACCGGGCGATACTAAAGGATCCCTCCATCGATTTGGTAAGCATCTGTACTCCGCCCTATGTCCACGCCGAGATAGCCATCGCTTTCCTCAAGGCGGGGAAAAACGTTATTGTGGAAAAACCCATGGCCGCGTCGCTGGAGGAATGTGACGCCATGATCAGGGCCGCGAAAAAGAGCGGCAAGGTTTTCTCCCCGATAGCGCAGAACCGCTTTCGCGATCCTGTTATGAACCTGAAAAAGACCCTGGACTCGGGTCTTATCGGCAAGGTGGTTCATGCCCAGATAGATTCCTTCTGGTGGCGGGGGCATTGTTACTACGATCTGTGGTGGCGGGGAACCTGGGAAAAAGAAGGGGGCGGCTGTACCCTTAACCACGCGGTTCACCATATTGATATGCTGGGCTGGATGTTGGGCCGGCCTTCCAAAGTCAGCGCCATACTGAGTAACACCTCCCACGACAACGCGGAGGTGGAGGATGTTTCCGTGGCCGCCATGCTATACAACGGGAAGTCCGGGAATGTCTGCGCTAAAGGCGCCCTGGCCCAGGTTACCAGTTCGGTCATCCACCACGGGGAGGAACAGCAGGTGATATTCCAGGGAGAAAAGGCCCGTATTTCCGCCCCCTGGAAAGTGTACGCCTCTATCTCCAAGCCAAACGGTTTCCCTGTCGAAGATACGGCCCTGGAAGAAAAGCTTAGCGGCTACTATGAATCCCTGCCCCATTTGGAGTACATCGCCCATACCGGACAGATCGACAATGTTATAAGCGCCATAGAAACGGGGAGCGATTACCTTATCAAAGGGGAGGACGGAAGGCTCACCATCGAACTTATCACCGCCATTTACAAGGCCGGCGCCGAAGGGAAAACCGTAGATCTGCCTCTTAAAAAGAGCGATCCGTTTTATACCGTGGAAGGGATCATGGGCAAGGTTCCCCATTTTTACAAGAAAACCGCTTCGGTGACGGATCTTTCCGGCAGCATAACCGTGGGAAGCAATTACAATACGGCAAAATAGAAAAACTAAGGCCGCCGGCCGGATGGATGGTATAGCAAAATTGTTCGGAAATTTCGGTTTCCGAACAACAGGCGCTTGGAAACAGCAAAATACGGAGCGTTTTAGAAAACGCATTTTCGCGGCCTAGCGGCTGAAAACGCGGGCCGGGATTCTGAATGGTTTAATCCACGCCGATCCCCAGACAGACCGCTACGGCCCGTTCCCTGCCGGGGATGATGTGGTGTACCGGGGTGTTCACCGGCCTGGTTTCGCCGTCGGGGAAGCGTAGGGCCAGGGCGCTGGAACCGCCGCCGTCCAGGTTTATCCCCTCGGTAGCGCCCAGTTGTCTGAGGATCAGGGCGGTTTCCGCCTCGGTGGCGCCCGGGCTGCCGGGCCGTTTGCCGTCGATTGCCAGGAGGTAGAGGGTTTTCCCTCCGTCGGAAAGTCCCGCGGCGCTCCGGGCTGAACGGGGCCCTTCCTGCTTTTCCCGGGCCCGCCGGGTAAGTTCCCCGTTTCGCAGGATGCGGTGGAAACCCCCGACGGCGTTTTTAATATCCCCAAGCCGATCCGGCCAACCGGAAGATTCGGTGTCCAGTTCAGCCTGTTCCACAATCGCCGCCCCGCCCCGCCGGTAGAATACCAGGGCGGCGTAGCGGGAAACCGGCTCCGCGATAAGCCTTCCCTCCGATACGGCGAGTCCCGCCAGCCTCCGGGCTTCCCCCTCCCGGTCCGAGGACGGGTCGAAGGGTACGGCGTTGATCCCCGCCAGAAGCCCGTTGTTTCTGACGAAGCTTGAGACATAGGTGGCAGGTACTGTATCGGGAAGGGGGCTTCCTCGGTCTTCTTTCTCCTCTCCCCCCGCGTCCCCTTCCTCCCTGCCCGTTTCCCCGGCCCCTACCAGGATCCGCAATCCGGGCGCGCCGAGATCGATCTTGAGGGCGTAGAATTCCAGACGGGGTTCCCCGATCCTTCCCGCGAAGTAGGCGAAGCCAGGGCTTTCCGCCGCGGCGAAAGGCCGCCAGTCCGGCCTGATACCCCCGATGCCGCCTGTCTCTTTTGGCGGGCCTTCCCGAAGGCCGCTTACCGGCGAAAGGCTGGAACAGGCGGAGAGGCTAAGAAAGACGAAGATACCGAAAGCCGCGCCGCGGGGAATATGAGGGCCCATGTATAAGCTATCGGCGCTTTCCGGGGGAAACCGTTTTTAAACCGCTTCAAACCTTGACATAAATGGAAATACAGGAAAAATGAGTTTGTCCCAAAATCCGGCGTCTCGGGCCGCCTTACTAAAAAGCGAAAGGGGTAAGCCGTGCAGTCCTTGTTGAGTATCGAGAACCTGAATGTCCGGTTTACCACCCAGGAGGGAGTCGCCCTGGCGGTGAGGGATCTTTCCTTTGGCGTGGGAACCGGGGAAGCCCTGGGCCTGGTGGGGGAATCGGGCTGCGGCAAATCCGTAACCGCCCTGGCGCTGATGCGGCTTATCCCCGACCCTCCGGGGCAGATCCTGGGAGGGAAGGTTTTTTTTGACGACCGGGATATCATGTCTCTGCCGGATAAGGCGGTGCGGGATCTGCGGGGTAACGAGATCGCCATGATATTCCAGGAACCGATGACTTCCCTGAACCCTATTCATACCTGCGGGGATCAGATCATGGAACCCCTGATCCTTCACAAGGGCCTGGGGAAGAAGGAGGCCAGGGCCAGGGCTCTGGAGCTTCTTACCATCACGGGAATCCCCTCTCCCTCCCGGCGCCTGGGGGAGTACCCCCACCAGCTTTCCGGGGGTATGCGCCAGAGGGTCATGATAGCCATGGCCCTGGCCTGTAAGCCCAAGCTTCTCATCGCCGATGAACCGACTACCGCCCTGGACGTAACTATCCAGGCCCAGATTTTGGAACTGATGAAGGAACTGCGCCGGGAAACCGGATCGGCGATCATCCTCATTACCCACGATCTGGGGATCATCTCCGAGATGTGCGACCGGGTGGCGGTGATGTACGCGGGCCAGGTGGTAGAAACCTGTTTGGTGGACGAACTTTTCAAAGGCCCCCTGCACCCCTATTCGGAGGCCCTGCTCTTTTCCATTCCCGCCATAGGGAGCAGGCGGGATCGGCTCTACGCCATCAAGGGAACCGTCCCCAGCCCCTTCGACATGCCCCCGGGCTGTGCCTTCGCCCCCCGTTGCGATTACGCCAGGGAGGAATGTCTTGCCGTTTCTCCGGCCCTTTCCCCTCCGCGGGGGGAAGATCCGGCCGGAAGGGGCCGGCTGGTCCGCTGCCACTTTCCCCGGATCGCCGAAACCGGAGCGGGGGACGCCGCTGCCGGGGCCGCGGCGGGAAGCCCCTCGGGCGGGAAGGAGTTTTGCTATGGCTGAAGGGGAGGCAAGCGCGCGGGCGCTGATTCGGGCCGAAGATCTGCGGAAATATTTCCCCGCCGGGGGGCGGCTTAACCTGGGGCGGGAGTACATCAAGGCGGTGGACGGGGTAAGCCTGGACATAAAACGAGGTGAAACCTACGGCCTGGTAGGGGAATCGGGCTGCGGCAAAAGCACCCTGGGCAGGGTCTTGATCGCCCTCTACCCTCCCAGTTCCGGCAAGGTGATGTTTGCCGGGGAGGATCTGGCGGAGAAACGGGGCCGAAGCCTCAAGAATTTCCGCCGGAAGATGCAGCTTATCTTCCAGGATCCCAGCGCGGCCCTGAATCCCCGGCTTACCATCGGGGACACCCTGCTCGAACCTTTTCGGATCCACCGGAGCGGCACAAAGGATGAACGGCAGGAGCGGATCCGCTTCCTTATGGATCGGGTCGGCCTTTCGGAGTACCACCTTTCCCGTTATCCCCACGAGTTGTCCGGGGGGCAGAAACAGCGGGTAGGAATTGCCCGGGCTCTGGCCCTGAACCCGGAACTTATCGTCTGCGATGAGGCGGTCTCCGCCCTGGATGTGTCCATCCAGGCCCAGGTAATCAACCTGCTGGCGGATCTGCAAAAAGAATTTTCCCTTACCTATCTTTTTATTTCCCACAACCTCAGCGTGGTGTACCACGTATCAAACAGGGTAGGGGTGATGTATCTGGGAAAACTGGTGGAATCCGGAAGCCACCGGAATATCTTTGAGGAGCCCCGGCATCCTTACACCAAAGCCCTGCTTTCCGCCATCCCCGGCAACGGGGTGGAGCGGATCATCCTGAAGGGGGACGTTCCCTCCCAAACCAGACCCCCGGAGGGCTGCCGTTTCCATACCCGCTGTCCCCGGCGTCAGTCTATCTGCCTCGGCGCCGAGCCCCCCCTGGATCCGGTGGGAGCGGGTCACTACGTGGCCTGCCATTTTCGGGACACGTAGGGCTTTCCCCGAAAACCGAAGCTTCGGGAAAGCCTCTCTAACCAGCGCCGGTGAGGGCGGGGGCATGGGGCGGTTTCAGAATCCGTACCGTTTAGGCGCTTGTATTGCCGAGTACCCGGTCTATACTGGCAAGGGCGTATGCCCTTGTCCGCTCCAGGGTTTCGTCCGGGCGAAGTCCCGGCTCCCGCCGTCGCAACGCCGCCGCCAGGGGGAGCAGGGTGGTCAAGATAAGGCGGCTGTCCGGGTCTGTTTCCCGGAGGTTGCCGGATCCGAATCCGGCCTTTCCGTCCAGGGGCTTAAGGGCCCGTACCCTGTTCCGGTAGGCGGAAAGAAATTCGTCGGCTCCCATCCGGGGAGGGCCGGGGTTAAAGGCGGCCTGTCCGCCGGGCTTAGACCCCGGGCCGGGTTTTTGCCTTATACGGATAGGCGCGCCCAGGCCCGGCATGGGCCGAACCCGGCTTGTCATGGAGGCGGCCTTTTCCTCCAGCAGTTCCCGGTATCGCCTTAAGATTGCCGTCTCGTAATACCAGGAAGCGCCGGGCCGCGAATCCTCCCCGGGGATCTTTTCCAAAGGGGATCGGTAGAGAAAGCCGGAGTGGAGGGCCTCCAGGGGGCCGCGGCGGTTCTGCCGCCTTTCAAAAAATGGGTAGATATAGGTTCCCCTGGCGTAGGTTCTCCCCAGGGGATAGGAGAAATCCGCCCCGTAGAGATCTATCCGTTCCGCCCCAAGCCTTTCCGCCAGGGAAAGGGCCGCGTAGGTGACGTTGCCGCCGGAGCTGTCCACCGGCAGGAGGGGCCGCCAATACTGGGAAATATAGCTTGCCAGGGGATGGCCGCCCGAAAAAAAGCAGGGGGCGGCGGAAAGCCGGGCCAGAAGCGGGGGACTTGCCAGATCCAGAAAGAGGCGGCCCGGGAGCCGGGAAACCGTTTTTCCCCTCCCGTCCCCGGTTCCGGAACCCATAAAGTGGTAACAGCTGATGTGCTGGCAGTCGATGGAAACCACCGCCCCCGGTTCAATGCCGGCGCAAAGCAGGGCGGGGAGGCTTGTATCGGTGGCGATAAGGAAGGGCCGTTCGGCGGGTTTTTTTCGCAGATCTTCCGCCAGAAGGGGGATCTGGATGTCCAGGGAAGGGCCCGCGGCGCAGACGGCGGCGCGGCGCGGCCGGGGGAGGGGAGGGCCCGGTTCCTCCGCCCGCTTTAAATTCCGCAGGATGTTTTCGAACCAGCGGCTTCCGAAGTGGGCCTGTACCGAATAATCGGCGGACAGCCTCTCCAGGGCCCGGCGGACGGCCTCCCCCGCGGGGAGGAATTCCCCCGGCGAAAGCTCCGTCCTTGCCCGCAGGGGAAGGAGCCGGAATCCCCCGGAAAGGGCGGGGAGGTAGTTCCCCAGGATATAAGCCTCCAGGCCGGCGGGTTCCCTGTCCAGGAGGAGGCTTACCCGGCTGTCTCCCAGGATGGGGGCATAGTCCAGGGCGGAAAAAAGTTCCGCCAGGCCCGCCAAGCCGTACTCTACGATGATGAGCCGCCCGGTTTCGGGGCGCTTCAGGGCCGCCGCCGCGTGGAAGCCGCCGCCAAGACCAAAGAACACGAGAAAACTCTCGTCCCTGCCGAAGCTGGAAACCAGCCGGGCGGCCTCCCTTTTGGGGTCTACCGTTGAATGGAGGGGACGGGATCTGCCTTCGCCGTCGATGATGGCGGGGACGATCTCCCCGGAACGGCTTTCAACGAAGCGGTAGCGGCTTCCCCCTCCGGCCCCGGCGATCTCCCTGGAAAGCGCCGGATCGTTAAGGGAAAGGGCGCGGAGGTTCCGCTCAAAGATCGGGGCTTTATCCATGAACCCGCTCCAGGTAGGGCCGGGCGAGCTTCGCTATCTCCGCCGCCAGGGCGCGGATGCCGTCATGATCCCGAGGGGGAAGTCCCGGGCCGGAATCGGGAGAGAAATCGGGGAGGAGGAGGGGCGCCAGCTCCCGGTACAAAAGCCCGGCGCTTTGGGGATCATCCAGGGCGGCCAGGAGGCGGTTTACGGCGATCCTTACCGGCTTATCCGGGACAGGCCGGGTGACGATCCGGAGGCCCGGTCTCCCCTGTCCCGGCCTCTCCGGCCGGTCTCCCCAGACTTTGAGTTCCTGAAAGACCGGGTTGTTGTTCCCCAGGGTATAAAGCCGTCCCTTCCAGGATTGGAGCCGCTCCTTGAACCATGCCGCGTAGATCCGGTGGCTTCCCCCGCCGTTTATCCCGAAGGATCGGGTAAAAGCCTGGGAATATTCGGGCCGGAAACGGCAGGCCCCCTCGGCCCGGAGCCGGTCGAAACTGTAGGGCCTGGCGTGGCTCCTGATATCCCGGAGACCGAGATCCATTCCGGCGATACAGGCCTCCTTTGCCCCCAGGGCAAAGGCCAGATCCAAGGCGGAAGCGGTGACCGTACCCCGCTGGGCCAGGGCAAGGTGGGGTATCCCCAGGGTTTCCAGAACCAGCCGCTGCCAGAGACTGCCGTCGCTCAGGGGGAGCAGGGGAAAAGCGCCGCACTGGGAGGGCAGGGCGGCGCCCAGGCTTGCCGCGATAACCGGAGTCCCGCCGGGGCCGCCAGTGCCCCGGCGCAGACATTCGTAGAGATGGAGCAGGGCCCAGATGCCGCCGTCGGTGCTGAGGATCAGATCGGGGGTAAGGCCCCCGGCCGCCAGGGCCATTACCGAGGAGGAAGGGGCAATGACGAAGCAGCTCCCTTCCCCCATGGCCCTGATCTGGGGAATAGCTTCCTCAAGGGAAGGCCCGGCCCCGGCGATCAGGGCCGGCAGGGAAAGCTCCGCGAAGACCGGGAAGCTGCCCAGGAGCCGCTGGTTCCTCAGGAAATTTCTGAACCACCTTCTGCCGAAACTCCTCGCGGTACGGCTGTTCGCGTCGGAGCGCCTTACAAATTCCGCCGCGGCGGAAAGGAGCTTCAGGTACCTTTCCCCGTAATAGTTAAGAGAGGGCCGCCATTCCAGGATCCGCAGGCCGGAGGCGCGGGTGTCGGGAATTTCCCGCTCAAGGAAATTTTCAGGCCCAATGCCGCTTTCGGGGCTCCAGACAGAGACTCTCTCAGTCTCCCGGTAGACAGGACGAAAAGGCCGGGGATCTTCGGCGTGGAGGACGAAAAACCGGGCCTGGGGGAAACGCCGGGCCAATACGGGGATCGTGTAGCCCAAACCGGGCTCAACAAGGATAAAATAGCGGAGCCCCCCCGGAAGGGCCAGGGCGTCAATGTAACGTTCCGCTTCGGCCTGGGGATTGTAGCGGGAATGGAGGTTTCTTCCGGCGAAATCCCGGCCGGTCCCGCCGGTTTCCCAGCCGGTTCCGGAATCTCGCCCCCTCTCCATTACAGATAAGGCCCGATGTATTCCAGGACTTTGGAGGGTTCTTTGGCGGCAAACAGCGCCAGGGCCTTTGTGTTAACGGTTTTTTCCAGATGCCGGGCTATAAGTTCCCGATCCGTCATATCGGAAAGGAGCGCCAGAACCCGCCCCGAGGGAAGGGGCATGGCGGAACCCAGCAGGGCGATTATCCGGTTTATCATGGCGTTAAAATCCTCGGTCTCTTTGTTTGCGGCAAAGTCCGGAGGTATTTCGAACACGATGCCCTGAACCGAAGGGTTGGAGCTAAAGTATTTTTCCAGTCTTTGCCCGAACTCTTTCAAGGGCGTATCGGGCCCCGCCATTTTAACGGCGGCTTTACTTAAAAGCCCCATTATACCAGTCCCAGTTCCTTAAAAAGCTTCTTGTAAGTGTCAAAATATTCGGATTTGGCGAATTCCTCAATTTTCTTTTCCGGCAGGGCTTCCAGTAGCTTATCCATATAGCTTAATACGGTCTTTATTTCCTGTTTCAAATTGCCGGAAATCTCCCTCGACGATCCGGCAAGATCCTCCCCGGGGCTTTCGGCAAAATCCTCCTCCGGGGCGTCTTCCACCTCTTCCGCCGGACTCAGTTCCCCGGCTTCCGTATCTTCGAAGCTTTCCTGTTCCTCAATATCGTCCACGAAAGGCGCCGGGGAATTTTCCGATTCTATCTCGAAGCCTTCGGGGATCACCTGATCGAGACTGTCCTCAAGCGCCGATTCCTCAAGGGAAAGATCCGCCGGGAGTTCCGCTTCCGAGGCTTCTTCCGGACCGGAAAGATCGATTTCCTCTTCTGCCAGGGCTTCCGTCTCCGTCTCGTCAGGGGCGGCTTCTTCTTCCTCGTCCAGTTCTTCCAGATCCAGGGAAATATCCTCCGGGGGTTCTTCCACCGGGTTCTCCTGAATTTCCGCCCCCAGGTCCGGCTCGTCAATCACCGCGTCTGAAAGGTCAATGCCTTCTTCGTCTTCCGTATCTTCCGTCTCCAGCCCTTCAAAACTTATATCGTCAATGAGCAGATCGTTATTGGCCGGTTCATCAAGGTTGAGCTCATCTTCAAGGGTTTCCCCGGTCTCCCCGAAAGACAGATCCAGATCCCCAAAATCCGCCATTTCGAGAACCTCATCCCCGGCCGTTTCAACTTCTCCTCCGGAAGGCGCGTCCGTATCCATAAAGGCGGCCAGATCCTCCGCCGTCTCCCCCAGGGCGGGGAGTTCTTCGGCGGCCGTCTCCACAGCCGCGCCGGCTTCCTCAACGGGGCCGGCTTCCGCCCCGATATCCGCGTCAACGGAAAGATCCTCTCCCTGGGGCAGGATGAGCTCCCCTCCACCGGAGAGGAGAAAATTCTCTTCTTCGGACAGGGAGAGCTCCTCCCCCTCGGGCAGGGAAAGATCTTCCCCTTCGGGGAGAGGAAGATCCTCGGCGCCGGAAACCGCCTCGCTGGCGTCCGCCCCCACTTCCTCGGTAAAGTCGGCGGTACTGATGATGTTGTTAAGTTCATCGCCTGTCAGGGCGATTTTATCGTCCTCCTCCTGGTCAAAAAAACCGCCATGTCCCCGCGAGGCGTCTTCGGCCGTCAGGGTTTGGCCGCGGATTACGGAAAATTCGTCTTTCAAGGCGGAAAGCTCGCTCCGTATGGAAGAAAGCTCCTCCGCGATTTTCTTGAGGAGTTCGGTGGAAAGATCCGCGGAAGCTCCCTTTTCTTCCCCCGCCGCCGGAGTTTCCTCCGGATTGGCCTCTGTGGGAATGTCGAAAGAAATGTCCCCCAGAATATCTTCCAGAGGCACCTCGGTAAAGCCGGTCTCATCATCGGAATCCGGAGCCGTTTCCGTACCGGCATCGATCCCCGCTTCCTCTTTAACGCTGTCCCCGCTGTCCGAGGAAAGATCAAAATCCCCTTCCGAAAGGGAAAGTCCTTCGCTGTTGGTAATATCTTTGTCAATATCCGTGTCCAGCGACAGATCCTCGTAAAGGTTCCCGCCGGAAGACGCCGGCTCTTCTTCGGAAGAGAAGTCCGAAAAATCGGAAAGATCCGGCAAATCGGAGAGATCGGGAAAATCGGAACCGGTATCCTCAACGGGCAGATCCGGCAGATCGATGTTGAATTCGTCGGCTGTCTTGTCGAGATCCGCGATGCTTAAGGCTTCCTCATCACCGCCGGAGGCCGCCGGGACGCTTTCCTCTTCCTCGATGGAGAAATCCTCGCTAAAAGAAGGGGGATCCTCAAGGTTCAGATCAAAATCCGGCAGACTGTCGGTATCGGCCGAAAAACCGGGGAGGGAGAAGTCACTTTCCCCGCCGTTAATGTCCCTAGGTTCGCTCTTGACCCAAACTCCGTACTCATCCAGCTCCTTAGAAGAACCGATGGAACTGCGGTCGTCATATATCGACGGTTTCTTTTTTCTTGCCATTAGCCGCTCCCCTCAAGTCAAATCGGGAAGTAGCCCCAAACCAAGGGTCTTGGGGACACTACTCCGGATATCTCCAATTATCGGCCAAATTGAGGAATCTGTGTAGTGGCTTATGAGGCTGCTTCACAAGCTAATGAAAAAGGGGGAATTTTACCTAAAATTATTCCAAATTTCCAAAGAATCCGCGCAAGCCTTTGGGGGTTAAGAACTTGGGTGAAAGGACCGTAAATTGAGATAATGAGACTAAGCAAGTATCTCCTGGCCCTTTGGACAGCGGTGGCGGTCTACACCCTTATGTCTCTTTGCGCGGGATCCATGGGCCTCTCGGCTTACGGGGAACTCCTTGCCGAAAGAGAAAAACAGAAACAGAACATCGAGAAGCTTGGAATTATCAACGAGGAACTGGAAAACACCAAAAACGCCCTGCTCTACGACCGGGACACCATCGCGGTTTACGCCCGGGAACTGGGTTTTGGTGAAAAAAACGAAAAATTTGTCCGTATCGTGGGTTTCACGGGAAACCGGAAACCCTATACCTCCCCGGGGGATGTGGTAATCGCCGCGAAACCCGTCTTTATGCAGGACCGGATCATCCGGCTGATATCAATTTTCGCCGGTTTCGCCGTCTTTGTCGCCTTGCTGGTATCGGATGTCCTGGAATAACGCGACTCCGGCAGAGCAAAGAAACTCCCATCCGGGGCATGGTTCAGCCCGGGGCCCCTACTCTTTCAGGGTACCGCCGCTGCCCCAGTTGTCGAACTCCAGGATGGTCAGGTATAGGTTCCCCTGCTCGATACCCAGTTCCCGGGAAAAAAGCGCGAAGATCTCCTCGGTAAATTTTTTCTTGGCGTCGAAATCCGTTTTATGGAAAATGCGGAGTTCCACAAAAGCGCCGTTAACCTTTGCGCCGCCCTTGTAAAGTACGCAGTCTCCGGAAAAATCGACCAGGAGGCCCGCCTCGTTTTTGGTGGGGATGATGCCGATGAGCCGGCCGAATTCGGCCTTGAGTTTTTCCTGTTTCTCTTCCGAAAGCTTCTGAGCGGTATTGACGGCGATATAGGGCATGATTACGACTCCTTATGATTAGGTAGTGTCTATCCATAAAGTCGGTTACTTTGTGGATAGAGAGCCGGCTGCAAAACCGGTATGCTGAATCAATATCAGGATAGCAGATAGTCTTAAGAACACAAAGAGGGTAAACCATGAAACAGATGAAGATCGGAAAATCGGATATTGAGGCGTCGGTGGTGGGTCTCGGCGCGTGGGCCATCGGCGGGGACAGCAACTGGGGCCCCAGTGACGATGCCGAATCGATCCGGACTATCCACCGGGCCCGCGAACTGGGCGTCACCCTGCTGGATACCGCCCCGGCCTACGGGCTCGGCCACAGCGAGGAGGTGGTGGGGAAGGCGCTGCAGGGCCGCCGGGCCGGTTACGTTCTTTCCACCAAGGGCGGGCTCCGCTGGGACAACTCCGAGGGGGCCTTCCTTATGGAGCGGGACGGGGTAAGGGTGATGAGGAACAGCCGTCCGGAGAGTCTCGCCTGGGAACTTGAGCAGAGTCTTAAGCGGCTGCGGACGGACTACATCGATCTGTACATCATTCATTGGCAGGCGGTACCGGAATTCCCGGTTCCCATAAGCGACACCATGGGTTTCCTCCTCAGGGCAAAGGAAGAGGGGAAGATCCGGGCCATCGGCGCTTCCAATCTGAGTATTGAGAATTTCAAGGACTACGTGGCGGCCGGGCAGTTGGATCTGATCCAGGAAAAGTACAGCATCCTGGACCGGGCCGGGGGGGAACGGTTTTTCGGGCTCTGCGATCAGTACGGCGTTACTTTTCAGGCCTATTCTCCCCTGGAACGGGGCGTTCTGACCGGCAAGTACAAGCCCGGCGATCCGGTGAACATGGCGGGGGCCAGGCGCAAGGTCAAGTGGTACCAGCCGGAATACCTCCCCAAAATCGCGGAACTCGCCGGGAAATGGGAACCCCTCTGCAGGA
>JAITQR010000280.1 GCA_031288815.1 Treponema sp. | reverse complement strand
TAATGGCGGAGGTGCCATACCCGTTCCCATTCCGAACACGGAAGTCAAGCCCTCCCGCGCCAATGATACTGCCCCTCGAAAGGGTGGGAAAGTAGGTCGTCGCCAGGCTTTTTTTGTTTTTTAAATTCTTCCGGCTATCCAAACCCAAAAGAGCGGTGTTTTAATTACCGCTGTCGAATATGGTCTTTCCCAGTTCGGAATCTCCGGGCCTGATTCCCGCCCGACAACGGATAATGTCCTCTTTTTCCCGTTCCAGTTCAATAAAGTTGTATATAGGATTACCCGAGGTATCCGTTTCCAGTTCCGGCATGGAATAGGCTGCCATGTCCTTGATGATCCGGTCCTGGGCCGCTGGGAGGTTTTGCGGGCTGGCTTCCGGGGAGGGCCCTTGGATATCGCCGGCCCTGAGACCCCGTAGCTTAGACCAGATGCGCTGAAAGCCGATCTTCCGGAGGTTCTCCAGTTTGATCCCCTGGTTTTCCCTCTTTTCCCGGAAGTAACGAAGGGCGGGGATAAGCCAGAAGAGAATGGAAAAAGCCAGAGGGACAAGCCCCAGGCCCAGGGTGATCAGGGGCAGAGGATTGACGCTTAACTGGGAGGAAAAGCCATAGACAAACCCGTAGATCCAGGGTACCCCTCTTGGCGCCGGGATAGGGATAGGCCCGGTAAACAGGGAATGATAGAAAAAATAAGCGCCGAAAAATAGATTTACCGTGTTGATCAGGGCGAACCCATTGTTCAGGCTTTTTTTGTTGGTGGAAAATCGCTTAAGCTGTTTTAAAGGGGCCTCGGTACCAGAACCGCGGCCGGCCGCCCTGTCGGATCGGAGGAGAAGCCTGTCGAAACGGTACACGATGGTCCCCTCTCCGGTAACTTCGGGCATGCCGCCGAACTCGGAACAAGCGGCCAGTATTCCCTCCTCCGCCTCCGGAAGGGGTTTTCCCGTAAGGGACATATATTCGGGGAGGGAAATGAGCCCCGAATTTTGCTGCAGCCAGGCGATAAAGGTCTTTTTCTCCACGCTTTCCGCTTCCCGGTTGGGATCCGGCTCGCCAAAGACAAAAGAAAAAATAGCCTGGTGGAGAGGCCGTCCCTTGGGCCGGCGCTCTCTTATTTCGCCGTAATTTCCGGAATAAGCCCTATCCAGGGATCTGGTCAGTTCCGAGTAGAACCATATCCGGATGACGAGATCAAAGATCCCCGAGACCAGGTAAAAACCGCCGCCACTGTTTCTGGAGCGCCTGTCCGAGTTGGAAGAGGAACTTCCCGCCACGGAGACCATGAGGGCGGCCAAAGCGATGAGCATGAACAGTAGGAAGTAGCCCACCAGCATGATCATGATCCATACCTTGAAAAACCAGACGGCGGCGATCCTGGCTGTCCGGCCCAGGTTGGCAAAAAAGCGTTTGAGACCGGCCTTGAAACCCCGATAACGGCTGGTAAAGATCCGGGGAAAGGTGTAGAGGATCTCTCCCGATTCGGTGACTTCCAGCCGGGCCGAATATTCATCCGCGGCTTGGGGCAGCAACTCCTGAACCAGCGGGAGGGGAAGGGCGCTTGCCGCTACCGCGTCGGCTACGGTAAGGCTTCGGTGACGCTTTTTGATGGCTTCCACAAACTTGCGGTAGGAAGCCCCGCCGGGTTTATCAGGAAGCCGCATGTATCTCCTCAAAAGTACCGCCCCGTTTCAGGATCGCGGCCAGGGTCAAACCCTCAAGGTAGTTATTTATCATGTTGACCACGTCTACCCAGACCTGATGGCTCAGACAACTGTCTATCCGGTCGCAAGTCCCCAGGCGTTTATCGCAGGTATTCAGATCGATCTCCTCCCCGGCGGCTTTAAGGATCTCTCTTACCGTTATCCGATCGATGGGACGGGTAAAATAGAAACCGCCCCCCGGACCCCTGACGGAAGAGACAATACCCGCCTTTCTGAGTTTGAAAAATATCTGCTCAAGAAATACGGAAGAGATATTTTCTTCTTCCGCCAGTCCGCTGATAGACACCGGCCTAGCATCCTTACTCAGCCGCCGCGCCAAAGCCAGGGAAGCCCTTAGGGCATACCGGCCCCGCGTGGTAATTCTCATGGAGAATCCCCCTCTTTTTCAATCTTTAGCAATATGATAATATATCTTATTGATATGAACAAGGTGATTCTTAAGGCCGAGGACTTGGACGGCTACCTTACCCAGGGGGATCGGGACAACCTTACCCGGATGGACGGCATCTACCGTCAGGTTATGGGTTCTTTTACCGAACTGGATTCCGGCGAGGTAAAAGCCCGGCGGGACGCGGAGGAACAGCTCATTTCTTTGTACAACGAAATGGGGGTTCTTATGCAGGAGATCTGCAAAACCGAGCCGAGACTGCATGTTTATTCTTTCCAGACCCCTCACGAAAGCCACGCGGAAGCCTCCCGCCTGATTGCCAAGCTGCGGGACGTGCGAACCGGCAACCAGGAATTTGTGTATTACATCCAGCGGGCCTATGAAATGCTCTTTAAGCTTGCCTACGGGGGCAGAACCGGGAGCAGCAAGAATTACCTGATCGTGAAGACCCCGGTAACGTCGCCGGTGCAAAATTTCGCGGTCCACAAGATCACCAATATAGACGACCTAATCGAAAACACCGTAATGTGCGTCATGCTTCGGGGGGCATTGCTCCCTTCGATGATTATGTCCAAGGAGATCGAGGAGTATTCTTCCCACGCCTATGTGACGCCTTTCGCCATGTTCCGGATCAAGCGGGACGAGCGGAAACACGAGTACGACATGGAGTATATTCTGAACCTGGAAAAATCCTTCTTCGATCTGAAAGCCCTGGACGGCAAAGATCTGGTTTTTGCCGACCCGATGAACGCCACCGGCGGCAGCCTGGTAACGGTGGTAAAGTACCTTCTGGAAGAGGGAGTAAAACCAAAATCCATACAATTTTTCAATGCCATTGCCGCCCTTAAAGGGGCGCTCCGGGTGGTACGGGCACTGGAGAATTGCGATGTTTTCACCCTCTGGATGGATCCGGTACTGAACGAGGCGGCCTATATCATGCCGGGTTTGGGGGACGCGGGAGACCGGATTAACGGTAAAGACGGGGAACTTTATCCCCGGAACATCATTCAACTTATCGCCGATTACGGGGATAACATTGCCCGGTTGTACCGGGCGCAGCTCCGGAAAATTGAGGACACGGTGCTTGATACTCGTCCCGGTCCCGCTAGAGAATAAATGAACCGATATAAAAGTGAAAAATTAAATCCAAAACCAGGGCGAAACGGCGGCCTACCCCAGCCAAAGAGAAAAAATGGCGGCATTTTCATCGTCAGCGTCTTCTTCGTCATGTATCTATTTTCATACGGTTCTTGTGTCAGTTTTGGGGCTTCCGCGGAAGAGTATTACAGCATTGGTATGGCCTATTTTGAACTGGGTAAATTTGAGGAGGCGGAACGCTGGCTTAACCGGGCCAAAGCGGCGGACAAGACCCAGGTTGCCAGTGAGTATAATCTGGGGCGGATAGCCTTTGAAACAGGCCGCTACGAGGAAGCGGCGGCTATTTTTGACCGGATACTGGCCAGGGATCCTAAAAACACCATGGCTCTCAAGGCGGCCGCTTATACCCGAATCAAAACCGGCGAGCTTGGCAAGGCCGAACAGTACTACCAGCGGATATTGGCCCTGATTCCGGAAAGCGCGGATGACGGTTACAACTACGCCCTGGTGCTTTTCGCCATAAACAAATTCGAGGAAGCGGAAAAGACCTTGCTGAAAAATCCTTATGCCCTGGAAGAAAACAAAGACGTCCTCCTCCTCTACGCCCGTGCACAGAAAGCACAGAACAAGGTGGAAGCCGTTGATACTTACGCCAAATTCCTGCTCAACAATTCGGATCCTAAAGCCCGTTACGAATACGCCCAGACGCTGGAAGCCGCGGAACTTTACGCGAAAGCTATAGAGGAGTACCGTACAACCTTAAACGAGCTTTCCCCGGATACCGCGGATTTGAACCGGCAGGATGTCCGTTTCGGCCTTGCCCGGGCCCTGCTTATCGCGGACGGCGAAAATCCGGAAGGTCTTGCGGAACTGGAGGGGGCGGTTTCAAGTGATTTTACCGATCTGGAGGCTCTGGAAAACCTGGCGGTGGACGAAAAACTCAGCCCGAAAAACCGTGACCGGGTGCTGGAGATTATAAACGGGATGAAGCAGGTCTCAACGGAGCAGGAAGCCGGGGTCGAGACTGAGACTGAGAGCCCTTAGAAACGAAGCCTTAGGCTGGTACCGACAAGTCCAAGGAACAAGAGGTTCTCTATTTTTGAATTCCGGGAACATTCTATAAAAGGAACAGGCAGCGCGGACGATCCATTGCATGCATCGATGTGGTACAGTATATTTTTCCCACTATGATTGTTTCCATGATACAGATGATTATTGAGATCCCCGATATCGGCAACATAAAAGAAAAACGGCGCATAATCCGCTCGGTAAAGGACAAACTCCAGAGGCGCTTCAACATGAGCGTCGCGGAAGTGGATCTGCAGGATTCTCTTTCCTTTGCCCAGATCGGCGGCGCCCTGGTTTCCAATTCCCGCAGTTTCGGTGAATCGGTGCTCCAGAAGGCTTTTGAGATCGTTGAGAAGGATGTCCCGGTTCGTATTCAGGATATGCATATATGTTCGGAAGAATTTTAACCCGCCTTTCCGCCGCTTTCCGCAAAGGAGCGGTCTTTTTTGCCGCCGTGATCCTTGGAACGGGCCTTTCCTCGTGTTTCGGCCTCAAGGCGGATATCTCCGTCAAGGCCGATGGTTCCGGCCGGATCGCCCTGGAGTACCGGGTGGCCGGGGAACTGGATTCCTTGGGGCGGCTGGATGGCAACCGGCGCTGGGAGACTATTCCCACAGGCCGGGCGGACTTTGAGCGTACCATGAGCCGGCTCCCCCGGCTTAAGCTGCGATCCTTTTCCCGGAAAGAGGAAGGCGGAGACCTGATCAACCGGGCGCTGATAGATTTTGCCGGCCTTGAGGATCTGCTCCCCCTGCTCGACGCGGGCGGGGAAGATGCCGTTCTCGACAAACGGGGGAACAAGACCCGTCTTTTGCTCCGCCTGACCCGGGGCGCGAAACTCAGCGCGGAAACTCTTGCCCTGCTGGAAAGCGTTTTTCCGGGCCGCGGCCTGGAACTGAATTTCAAAGTTCCGGCGGAGGGGGAACTCTCCCTTCTTGACCGGGAGGGAACACCCGCCGGGGAAATAGAAGGGGCCGTCCTGGTAAACCGGGGAAAAGAGCTTTCCTTCTCCATCCCCCTGTCCCGTCTCCTCTCCCTGGAGAAGGGGCTTTCGGTGGAAGCGCTGTGGTAAGCGGAAGGGGCTAATCCCCAATTTCAATCTCCTTCCGTATCCGTAGGTATCCGTCCTCGCTCCCAAAGAGGGCTTCCGCTTGCAGGACGCCCCTGAAATCACCGGACAGGTATATTTCCATGTTTAGGGGATTGGGAGGATCTTCGCCCAGGAAGAATTCGGCCCTGTCGCTGTTGTCGCTGAGGGCAAAGGGTACCGGGGCGGAGTGGATAAGGATAGGGGGCGCGGAGCTTGAGAGGGAGACATCGAAGCGCAGGGGTTTTTCCCTGGACCGGAGGGAAAGATCGATGATCCGCAGGCTCAAAAGCTTCCGGCTCCGGATCTCCGCGCTGAAGTCTTCCCCTTTGCCGGATCCAGGGGAAAGGCCGGGCCCCGGGGCCTCCAGTTCCCGAATCGGGGGGAGAGCCGAAGCCGGGACTTCCCCTTGCCGGAAGAAAAAAAAGCCCGCCCAGACGATGTAGCCCATGGCAAGAAAGGTTCCGGCAAAGAATGGGACGGGCTTGTGGAGTATGCCGGCGGGAAGAACAAAAAGAAAAGCCGCGGCCCAGAGGGGGATAAAACCGATGTCCAAAAAACCCGACACAAGGATGCCCGCGCCGATAAGGGCTATAACAATTATGCTTGAAAGTTTTACGCCGGAAAAAAGCCGCTTCCGTCTGTTCCAGAAGATCAGCAGAAGCAGCAGGGATACCGCGCCGCCGGCGAGAAAAAAGACGGCGATAGCGTATTCGGAGAGGAAAACCGTCGCCAGGGGCAACTGCGTCATCGCGTAATGCCGGTCCCGCGCCCCGCTTGTGTCCAGGGCGCCGAGGTAACGGTAGATAAATTCCCCCAGGTTTTCCCCGGTGAGGGCGGGAGAGGGGAGGGGGCCGTAACCCGCTGAAATATAGAGCGCGTCGGTTCCTTCCTCAAAAACCCGCCGCAGTACCGGGGGGCCTTTGAGGAGGCGGAGTTTATAGAGCCCGTTGAAAGGGGCGGCAAAAGACCAGGGGATGGAAAGTTCCTCGCAAAGGCCGGGGATCCGGCGGATAATGCCCAGGGAGGCGATCCCCTCCGCCGTCCCGTGGTGGATCTCCAGGTGATTCGGGGCTTCCCGGCTCCCTATATCCAGGTACCACAGAACCGTACGCTCCGGATCCTCAAGGAGATTGAGGACATCCTCAAGGCCCCGGCGCGGACGCTTTGCGATTTCCGGGGGAAGGGCCCCCTCATCGCCCAGAAAAGCCACTATAATCTCTGGCCGGGACGCGCCGGCTTCCGTTTCTCCGTTTATCTTGTCGATAAGCGAAAGGGCGGCTCTGAAACGCAGAGGTAGTTCTTCCGCCTCCTCCCGGCCGTCGGGAAGCTCCCCCTGGCCGGTAAGGGGAACGGCCAGCACAAAGAGCATCGCGTCCTCCGCCTCTTTGGAATCCCGCCCCGGGGGGAGAGGCCGGATCAGCAGGGAAGAACCGAAGCCGCCGTATTCGGCCAGCAGTGAACGCTCCTCCCAGAGGATCTTCCGTTCCCGAAAGGCGGTTTTCAGGGCTTCCCGCCTTTCCCTTTCCCCGCAGAAGAGGGATAGGGCCGGGAGGAGAAAAAACAGCGCAGCCAGGAGGGAAGAAAAAGCCTTCATTATTCCACCATAGTGTTCCCTTAAGGCAAGATCAATGATCCGGGGATTGCAACAGCCTTAAAGCGGCGATTATATTCTAAGGGTGAAAACAATATTCCCATTGGGTTTTTTTGTATGTCTGGTTTTTCTCTTTTCCTGTTCCCGTACAGAGCCAAAGATCGCCTTTGGCTTTCTGGAACTGGTGTATTACCAGAGTTCCGCCGGAACGGAGGAGCGTTTCACTTTTTTTGTGCTTCCCGAGGACGATGACGGTATAGAAAACCTTGCGGAACTCCATCTCCGCCATGACCGGGAAGGGCTGCGTTGGGTGCTGACGCCGGAAGACTGGATAAGTTTTGAGGAAGAAGGACGAATCTGGATCGGCAGCCGGAACATCGCCATGGTTGGGAACGAAGGGCTGCCCCGGGGGCTTTACCGGGCAATACTGATAACCAAGGGCGGCGAAAAAACCGATCGGACTTTTGCCTTCGACGCCCCGGCGAGCAGCCGTTTCCCTTTCCCCGTTCTCACAATCAGCGACGACCGGTATCAGATTGAGTCCCAATATCCGTCGAACAAAATTATCTGCTACAACGCCCAGGGAAACGCCATCCGGATCCTAAGCCTTAGCGCTTTGGAAGGGGCCCTTTCGTCCCTGAGCCTCCCCCAGGATACCAGAAGCGCCGCCCTTTGGGCGGAAGACACCGAATATCTTAGCTCCGCTATGACCGATTTTGTGTCTACAAGGTAGCGTCTTTGCCATGGGTAAAGCCGAGCAGGATGAAAAAAAAGAGCTTTTCCAAAATCCGGCCGGCGGGGAAGGGGAGCCTGTTCTGTCCGCCTCCCGCAGGGGGATAAAAAGCTACGTCCTCCGCTCGGGCAGGATGAGCCCGGCCCAACAACGTTCCTACAGGGAGCTTTCTCCCCGCTTCAGCGTCCTTTTCGATTCAAGCGGCCGGATTCTGGATTATCGCGCCTTATTCGGCAACAGTAACCCCGTTACCGTGGAAATAGGCTTCGGCATGGGGATCGCCACGGCGGAGATAGCCCAGGCAAATCCGGGGCAAAACTACCTGGGCCTGGAGGTATACCGTCCCGGCATCGGGCGGCTGCTTTGGGAAACCGGGAGGCGCTGTCTTACCAACATCAGGATTATCGAGCATGACGCGGTAGAAACGCTGGAAAAGATGATAGGGGAGAGATCCCTCGCGGCTTTCCACATCTTCTTCCCCGATCCCTGGCCTAAGAAACGGCACCACAAGCGTCGCCTGGTTACCCGGCTTTTCACGGATCTGCTGGCAAGGAAGCTCAGGGAGGGCGGTTATGTGTACATGGTTACCGACTGGGAAGACTACGCCCGCCGGGCCCTGGCCGAACTCTCCGCTACGCCCCTTCTTTTTAATCCCTACGCCGGACCCAATGAGGGTTCCGCCGGAGAATCAGGAGGTTTCGCCGAGGGACTCGATGGGGGCTTTGACGGAGGCTTCGCCCCACGGCAGCCCTGGCGGCCCCAAACCAGCTTTGAGGCGAAAGGAATCGCCGGGCGGCGCCGGGTCTGGGAGTTGTTTTTTGAAAAAAAATCAGGGGAGCGGCCATGAAAGATAAAAAGAGAATCGCCGCGCTGGAACACCTTATCAGGCGCTACCAGGATTCTTACTACAACGGCGAAGGGGAGATCAGCGACGCGGAGTTTGACGAACTCTGGGACGAACTTAAGCGGCTGGATCCGGAAAATCCGGTTCTTAAAAAGGTGGGGGCCGACAACGTGGATGGCTTTCCCAAGGCCCGGCACCTTATTCCCATGGGGAGCCAGGACAAGGCGGCAAATCCCGAGGAATTCAGGGAATGGGCCGGAAAGATGAAGTTTCCCTCTTACATAGTCCAGTACAAATTGGACGGGGCAAGCCTGGAACTCCAATACGAGAAGGGCCGTCTGGTAAAGGCCATCACCAGGGGGGATGGTGCGGTAGGGGACGAGATCACGGCCAACGCCAGGCGCATGGCCGGGGTGCTGGCGGAGCTGGAGGGCGGTTTTTCCGGCGGCGTCCGGGGAGAAGTGGTGATGACCCACGATATGTGGCGGAAGAAGTACAGCGACAAGGCCAATTGCCGGAACGCCGCCAACGGCATTATGCGGCGCAAGGACGGCGCCGGCTGCGAGGATCTTTCCCTTATGGTCTACGACGCCGCGGCAGCCGGGGACGACGCCTACTTCAAAGACGAAATCGAAAAGATCCGCTGGCTTAAAAAACAGGGGTTTACGGTAACCGAAACCCTGGAATTCCCCGGCCCGGAAGAGGTAATCGCGTACCGGGCAAAGGTCTCGGAAAAGCGGAAGAAACTTCCCTTCGACATAGACGGCATCGTGGTGAAAGACCGGGTCACGGACATGACTGATCTCCGCCGGGCCA
>JAITQR010000173.1 GCA_031288815.1 Treponema sp. | reverse complement strand
GCCCGCAGACCCAGAGCGCCCCAGCTTTCGGCGTTCTTGGCGTAGTCCACCTCCACCGGGGCGCCTTCCAGACGGCCGCTCTTTTCGTCCCGCTGTTTCCATTCGTTTCCAAAATGGGTAATACCCTGGCTATGTTGAAGATTATCGATACAGTGAAAACCGGCGTTATCCAACACCACGACGATGATCTTCTTCCCTTCCTGTACGGCGGTAAGAAGCTCTGTATGGAGCATAGTATAAGCTCCATCACCCAAAATTGTCACTACCTCCCGATCCGGGAAGGCTATCCGGCATCCCAGGGCGGCGGCGATCTCGTAACCCATACAGGAGAACCCGTACTCCATGTGGTAGGTGTCTTTAACCCGGACCCGCCATACCCGCTGCATGTCGCTGGGTATGGAACCGGAACCGGAAACAACAATGGCGTTTTTGGGAAGGAGCCGCTCGTTAAGTTCCCCCAGGACGCGGGCCTGGGAAAGAAGAGGGCCGTCTTCCCCGGGAGGGTCCTCGTTGTAGAGCCGATCCACCTCCCGGTCCCACTCGTCTTTGACTTCCCTGATCCTGTCTCCCCAGGCGGACCGGTAATCCGCCGCCGCCTTGCCCAGGGCATCGAGGGTAAGTTTCGCGTCGGCAATGACAGGCTCGGCGTTCATTTTATAGGCGTCGAAGTAGGCGACGTTAATTCCCAGGATCCGGCAGGCGGGGTTCTGGAAAAGCCATTTGGAACAGGTGGTAAAATCCCCCAGGCGGGTTCCCACCGCGATAACCAGATCCGCCTCTTTGGCGAGCCGGTTGGACGCCAGGCTCCCGGTATTCCCGATTCCCGAAAGGTTGTAGGGGTTGTCCCAGAGGACGATCCCTTTACCCGCCTGGGTTTCCCCGAAGGGGATGTGGCAGGTTTCGCAGAATTTTTCCAGTTCCTTCCCCGCGTCGGAGAAGCGGACCCCGCCGCCGCAAATAAGCAACGGCTTTTCCGCCGCCCTGAGCATTTTGACGGCCCTTTCAATCTGGCCCTTGGAGGGGATGCGCCGCTCAATGTGGTGGACCCGCTTGGCCAGAAATTCCTCGGGATAATCGTAAGCCTCCCCTTGCACGTCCTGGGGGAGGGCCACGGTTACCGCCCCGGTTTCCGCGGGATCGGTGAGTACCCGGAAGGCGTTGATCAGGGCGGTCATGAGCTGCTCGGGCCGGTTAACCCGATCCCAGTAACGGCTTACCGCCCGGAAAGCGTCGCTGGCGGTATTGGTGTAGTCGTGGGGAATCTCCACCTGCTGCAGCACCGGATCGGGCTGGCGGCAGGCAAAGGCGTCGCCGGGGAGGAAAAGTACCGGTATCCGGTTTACCGTGGCGGTTCCGGCGGCGGTAACCATGTTAAGAGCCCCCGGCCCGATGGAACTGCACACCCCCATCATGCGGAGCCGGTTGTTCTGCTTGGCGTAAGCCATGGCGGCGTGGCCGCCCCCCTGTTCATTCTTGGCCTGGAAAAACCTGAGCCCGTGATCCTTCGCGGCCAGGGCTTCCCCCAGGCCGACCACCACGCCGTGGCCGAAGATACCGAAGACCCCGGTAACGAATTTTATTTCCTCGCCGTCCCGTTCGACGTACTGGTTGTCCAAAAAACGTACCAGGGCCTGACCAACGGTAAGACGCACCGTATTTCCCATCTTCCTGCTCCTCCATTTCAAGTTCAGCGTTCCGGCTGCCAGATCCTGTCTTCCGGCCCGGTGACCCATTGATGCTCTTCCGCCACGTACTGTTTCCCGTAGCGGTTCCCCTCGATGTGGCGGATAACCCAGAGGTACCACATGGCGTAACCCGGCGCCGTTACCTGGGGATGATCTTCCCCGTCTTTAATGTAAATCGTGTCCCGGTCTTTGATGATGTAAGGGGTGTTTCCAATGGCGGTAAGGCCGAAGCCCTGGGAGGGCAGGAAACGGTAGTGGTATATCTCCGGCTGGGGATGGTGGTGGGGGGGATAGCTTGACCATCTCCCGGGAAGGCCGATCACTTCCCCGATAACCAGGTTGGATTCCGGCCGGTTGGTATCGTCGAAAATAGTCCGGACGATACGGGTAGAAGTTTCCCGCATGGTTCCCTCCCCGCGGAATTCGCTACGGCACTCTTCGGGGCTGTAGAGCCGGGGCTTGAGAGGCCGGGGATTGCCGGTGGCGCAGCGGTAGAACTCGCAGCCCCCCTCCCCCGCCTTGATGCCCACCGCGCAGCCCGGGGGAACCGAGAGGCACCAGGGGGAATGATCAAACAGATCCGGCCGGGAAATTTCCGCCGACCGGCCCTCCCAGGAAACAAGCGCCGCGCCCCCGCTTAAAAGCCATACCCGCTCATCCGCGGCGGAGGCGTCCTCGAAGGACTCCCCCCTGTCCAGCTTGAGTACCCCGAAATCCATCAGCATTTCCGCCCCCGCCCCGGCGCGATCCGAAAGAGGGGTGTATCCCCGGATAAAGGGAACCCGGTGACGTATCTGCATGATCTCCTCCTCGATTTCCGGCAATACATTCCCGGCAATACCGGAACCGCGAAGATTCCGGGCTTTCGTCCTACTTGAGTTCCCCGATTTTAACCGGCCTCTGTTCCCTGAGGGATTTGGCGGCCCCCAGGGCCAGGTAAAGGTCTTCGAGGCCGTCGTTGCCGGTAACCGGAACCGGTTTGTTCCAGGTAACCGCCTCAACAAAACTCTCCATCTCGTCGATAAAAGCCTGCCTGTAGCGCTCCAGGAAGAAGTACAGGGGCTTGTCCCCGGTAACCCCTTTCTCGTTGTACAGCAGCGCGGTACTGGGGGTATCGTTCTGGGCTACCGCGGCCCCTTTGGAACCAAACACCTCCACCCGCTGATCGTAACCGTAAACCGCCTTGCGGGAATTGTCGATAACGCCGATGGCGCCGCTGGCGAATTTCAGGGTTACTACGGCGGTGTCCACATCCCCGGCCTTGCCGATTTCGGGATCGATCAGGACCGATCCCACGGCGTACACTTCGGTAACCTCGCTTCCCGCCTGGAACCGGGCCATGTCGAAATCGTGGATCATCATGTCGATAAAGATGCCCCCCGAGACCGCCACGTA
>JAITQR010000165.1 GCA_031288815.1 Treponema sp. | reverse complement strand
CGCAGGTCTTTCAGGCGCACCGGCTGGGAATTGATGTAATACTCGCTTTCCCCGGAACGGTAAAGCCGCCGCTTTATTTCGATTTCCGGCATATCAATCGGGAGAAGCCCCGCCTCGTTGGCCAGGGTCAGGGTTACCTCCGCCACATTCAGGGCTTTGCGGTTTTCCGTCCCGTTGAATATCACGTCTTCCATTTTTTCCGCCCGCATGGCCCTGGAAGCCTGCTCCCCCAGAACCCATTTAACCGCGTCCACCACGTTGGATTTACCGCAGCCGTTGGGCCCCAGAAGGGCGGTGATACCATCGGCAAATTCGACTTTCGTGCGGTCGGCGAAGGATTTGAAACCAAACATGTCAAGATTTTTTAAAAACAAGACAAACTCCGTGCCCCAATGTACCATTCAGGAGAAATCCATGGCAAGGTAGGGATCTGTTTTAAGGGTCCTTCCCGGTAAGCCTGATGTCCTTCAGGGTGTAACGCCTACCCGCCGGAGACCCGTTGGCAAAGCTGAGTTCCGTATAGCTTTCCGTGCCTTCCACGGTGACAGACTGCTGCTGGAAATCCAGCAGCTTGGATTCCTCTTCCCTGCCTATGTACCATTCCCGGTTTTCTCCGGTAATCACCAGCTGGGGGAAGAGCCCGCTCCCCACCAGGCGCACCCGGCCGGAAACCCGGACCCGGCGATTCTGCGGCTCCCCGGACCCGGGGGACAGGCCGGCCGCCTGCGGAGCCGCGTTTTCCTCCGTCTTTTGGGGCTTCCGCTCTTTTTCCCGGCCCCCCAGCCCCAGGGCAAGGGAAGCGGAGGAGAGGAAGCACAGGGCAAGCCCCGCCGCCCGGAGAGACCTATTTCCCATAAGCTTCCCCGGCGAACAGCCGGGCTTCCAGGGGCAGAACAGCCCGGCCGGAGCCCTCCTCCCTTGACCCGCCGTTCCGGGCCGGCATATCCCGGGCGTCAATCCGAACCGGGCCTTCCCATGCCCCGCCGCCAACGCTTCGATGCCGGGAAACGTCTCCGCCGGACCGGCTTATGCCTGCGGCTATCCCGGTAAGCCGCCCGGTTTCCCCCTTTCCTGCCGGATTCGTATTGGCATTGTAGGTAAGCAGGGCCCCGCCGGCAAAAGTTTCGGCATCGCTTACCTCGCCCCCGCCTGCGTCCAGGCCGGCGTATTTGATGTACCGGCCGGAAGCGTAAGTACTCCCCCCTGTACTGGTTATACTGTACACCCCTTCCCCGGGAAGAAGGGAAAGGCTGGTTGTCCCGGCCGGGGCGGTTTTTGCCCTGACGGTGCTGAGCGGGGATTCATTCAGGTAGCCGTATGGGCCGCTGGGGGCGTTGATGTAGTTGGCGGCCATCCAGGTTTTGAGCAGGGTTCCCCAGTCGGCATAACCCATTCCGGGCATGGCCTTGTCCGCCTCCTCTGTGACCGCCCGGTAATCGGACTTGGCCGAACTTATGATATCCTTGTAAATTTGCCTGCTCCCGGACTGGAGGCGGAGCCATTGGAAGAAAAGATACCCCGTGGCGTAATCGTCCAGGAGAGAATTGCCCTGGCGGTCGCCCCAGACAAAGAAATTGTTCCCCTGGGCAATGGTTCCCTCCGGATCTTCATTGAACCACCCGTACCGCTCCACGGCATGGCTATTCAGGTAAACATACTCCGCCGCGCTGGAAAGCCCCTCATCGATCCAGACATCCATAAGATAAATGAGCCTCTCTTTCTCGTTAATCCTTATCTGGGTACTGGTTACAAAGTTCATCAGATGCTGAATCTCGTGGGCCAGGATTTTGTTGGATTCAACTTCCCCCGGTTTGCCGGGATCGGTATCCACGTAGATCATGTCCATCTCGTTGGAGTATTGACGCAAATCCGCGGGATTTTTTTGGTAAAAATTGCCGATCCAGAAGTACCCCCCCACGTAGCCCCCGTCTGGGGTATAACCATCCCGGATATCCAAAAACAGGATGTTGAGCTTCCCGTCCCTGTCGGTAAACCAGTCGGCCAATTCCATGATGTTGGTGGCAACGGTATTCCCTTCCTCGTCAACGAAGGTTCTGTCAATGCTGAAAGTACCGATCATGTTGGGGTAGATATCACGGTCATAGGCATCGGCAATCTTCTCGGCAACATCCAGGGCCGGGGCCTTGGGGCCCTGTTCCACCCAGATTTTGCAGTACCGGCCTTCCGCCAGGAGATCCGCCCGGGTTTGGTAATATTTTTCGGTCCTCAAGTCCTTGGCCCAGAAGGTCCTGGCGCCAAAGTAAGAACCGTTTTCCGTCTCGGCCGGACAGGAGAGAACCAGAAACGCCCATACCGCGATCCCTGCAATCCATAGCCGGGAAATCCCGGCAGGGGCCTTAAAAACCGCTAATCTCTTGTTTATACGCATAAAACCCTTATAAATATACAGCATAAGATACAAACCGGCGGTTTGTATAGGAGATTCCGCATCCTCCCCAGGATAGGGGTTTCATACGGTTATATTTTTCTTGACAAATCTGAAATATGGCTCTAAGTTGGTATGTATAAACTAACCTACAATGGAGGCCAACTTATGGCAAAGGTAGAATTGAAAGGTATCTCCAAGGTGTATGAGGGCAATGTCCGGGCTGTGGACAACGCCAACATCGTGGTAGAGGACAAGGAATTTGTGGTTTTTGTAGGCCCTTCGGGCTGCGGAAAGTCCACCACCCTCCGGATGGTCGCCGGTCTTGAGGACATTACCGAGGGGGAACTTTACATTGACGGGGAATTGATGAACGATGTTCCCCCCAAGGACCGGAATATTGCCATGGTATTCCAGAATTACGCCCTGTACCCCCATATGACGGTGTATGACAACATGGCCTTTGGGCTTCGGATCAAAAAGGTCGAAAAGTCCGAAATTGACCGCCGGGTACATGAGGCGGCCCGTATCCTCGACATCGAAAAGCTCCTGGATCGTAAACCCAAGGCGCTCTCCGGCGGTCAGCGGCAGCGTGTCGCCGTCGGCCGGGCCATCGTCCGGAACCCCAAGGTGTTCCTCTTCGACGAGCCCCTTTCCAACCTGGACGCCAAACTCCGTGTCCAGATGCGCGCCGAGCTTTCCGATCTGCACCTCAGGCTCAACGCCACCATGATCTACGTAACCCACGACCAGGTGGAAGCCATGACCATGGCCAACAAAATAGTCGTCATGAAGGACGGGAAGATCCAGCAAATCGGCTCCCCTCTTTTCCTCTACAACCATCCGGTCAATAAATTCGTCGCCGGGTTCATCGGCTCGCCTCCCATGAACTTCCTCTCCATTAAGGTGGTAGAGGAGGGCGGCTCTCTGCTGCTGGACGAAGGTTCCTTCAAAATAAAGCCCCATCCCACCCATGTGGAGTATATCAAGAAATACGCGGGCAAGGAGCTGTTCTTTGGCATCCGCCCGGAAGATCTCAGCTATTCAGCCGCCGGCCCTGTGGATAACAGCTTCCCCGTGAAGATCACCGTGGTAGAGCCCCTGGGTGCGGACATCCACCTCTGGCTTACCACCGCCACCCAGCCCCTGGTAGCCCGGACCGAACCCCATTATACCTTCAAGGTGGGCGATACGGTTAACTTCCTGCCCCATATGGATAAGGCCCGCTACTTCGACAAGGAAACGGAGCTTTCCGTCCTGAGCGAACTGGACGCCGCCGAAAAATAAACGCCGCGACCCGTAAAGCCGGCCTTTACGGGTAGTTCCGTTTACCCGAAAACCGCCCTAAAGGGCGGTTTTTTTATGAGCCCGGACCGTGACTGCTTGACTTTTAGCTTTGATGGTGGTATATTAAATAAATCGGCGCGAGGTAGAGCAGTTGGCAGCTCGTCGGGCTCATAACCCGGAGGTCGCAGGTTCGAGTCCTGTCCTCGCTAATGGATTGTAATTCCTTATAATATAAGGAGTTACAATCCTTTTTTGTTTTCCGCCTACGTTTTGCCTACGGTTGGTAAGGGAAAATCAGCCCCGTCACCCGTAGCGGGGCCCTTCCCTGGCCGTCTCCCTCCGGGCCACCGCGTCGATAGCCCGGGTGATAAAAGCCCCGGACCGCCGCCCCGGAAACCGCTGAAAATATAGGCTTTTATATGCCTATGCCGCAGCTTTCGCACGGCGGGCAAGGTAAGGGGAAAACAGGCCGGTGATTTTCGCTTTACAGGCCGCCGGATCAGGATCCCCCTCATTTTGCGGGACAGTGTTCAGGCTTTTTGTTTTTATCCGGTTCCCCTGTATCGTTTCCATGCGTATTTAACCCCCGGCTTAAAGCCAAACCTTGCGGCCGGGCAGCCAATCGCCGCTTTATTCCTGTTTACGTTTCTTCCCCAATGTTTTAAGCGCATAATAGGTTGCAAAAACATAGATCCCCATAACCGAAAGCATGGCGGCGAAAAAAATAATGGCCGGGCGTTCCCCGTCCCAATAATCGAATGAAAAGCCTAAGAATAATTTTGAGAACATATCCCGGTCAAATGATGCCCATACGCCGAAGGCGGCAAAGAGGAGGGCGAAGACACGCGCAATAACCGTGCGGACACGATTTTTCCCGGTAATGCCCGCCATTTTTC
>JAITQR010000134.1 GCA_031288815.1 Treponema sp. | reverse complement strand
TCTTAATACCTTAAGACCTTTGCAAAACCAACAGGTTTTTGTGAAAACATCCAATTCCAGAAATCACGAGCCGCACGGGAAAGGAAATCCATCGATGCTGATAAAAGACTGGTTCCAGTCCGTAAACAACTGGTTTTTCCACAAAACCTTCGCGCGGCGATCCGCGGGATGCCGAGGATCATGGACCGGAAATTTCGTCAAAAGGCGGCCAGAGCGGGGGAGCATACGGAAACGATGGCTCTTTTCCTATTTCGTGGTGCTTATTGTCCCCATGGCGGCGTTTCTCCTGGTAACGATTTATACACGGAAAATCATCATGGGGGAGATAGTCCAAACCAGCCTTTTAACAAACAAGACCATACAGGGGACTATCGACGAATACCTGACCCAGGGGACGCAGATCGCGGCCAACATCGTCCGGGACAGACGCTTTCGGGACATCATCCTGAAAACCAACTCGTGGCAGGATATTGTCCACCAGCAAGAAAAATTCATAGATCTTCTGGTGAATTACGGGGACACGGGGCTTGGTATCGACATCCTTATCTATGTGCCCGAAATCGACTACATTTTTACCTCCGGCACGGCAAATACCCTGCCCCGGTTGTACGGCGCCATGAGGTACCTGGGATACAGGTACATTGAAGAAGAACAATGGCGCGATCAGTTGACAACACAATCCGGCCAATCCCGGTTTGTCTCGACATCCTGTCTCAGCTACAACGAATTCGGGCAGGATTCCATTACCTTCTGCGCCAACACCAAACAGGCTTATTTCAGCAACTGTTTTTACACCGGAATTTTTATCACCATTCCGTATAAAAACATTGAAAAGGTCATTAAGGGAAACAGCGATTCCAGCATCCTGATCCTTGATACCGGCGGGTCTCCGGTTTACAGTTTCGGTATGGATGTTCCGGACATCAAGGTAAATACGGAGGCGGGCGCCGGATCTTACCAGATAATCAGGTATTTGGCGGATGAATATATCTGTACCTACCAGAAGTCCAACGCCGGCCCTTTCTTCTACGCCATGCTGACCCGGAAAACATCTTTTTGGAACAGGTATAACGCCGCGGAACGTATAAGCGTCATAACAATTGCCCTGGCTTTCATTGTGGGGCTTATCATGTCGGTATATCTCTTGCAGATAAACTACCGGCCGGTCCGCTCGGTGCTGAACATCTTTGATAAAAAAATACCCGGAGGAGGACAAAACGAATTTGACATAATCCGCGAGCAGGTTTTGTCCCTCATAAACGCGCGGAACAAAATGGAAAGCGACCTGGCGCGGCAGGACAGGTTTTTGCGGGAAAACATCCTGCACGGCGCCCTTACCAGAAACAGGCAGTTTTTATCCAACGACGATCTTGCGGAGAGCATAGGGCTCGACTTCAACGGGCGGAGCCTCGTCCCGGTGAGCGTCTTGCCTTCCAATATCGAACAGTCCCATCTGGGATTTACCGTGCAGGATCCCTATACGGAAACGGTTCCCCTGCTTCTTGACAGGGCCTTAAAGGATCTGGCCGAAGGCGACTTCGATTTTTTCAAAACAAACGTGGAACAGACCACGGTATTTGTCTTTTTTATCAGGCCGGATCGGAAAGAGGACTTCTACCACCGTGTCCAGTTTATCATGGAAGAGTTACGCGATTTTTTTCAGAAAAAGTATTCACTGGTTTTGGATGTTGTTATAGGCAACGAGGCTCAAAGCATAGATATGCTTTTTCCCCGTTACCAGGAAATGCGGGCGGCCCATCTGGTAGGCTGTATTTCCGGGGAACACCGGGTTATCAGAACGACGCTCCCCAGGTACCCCGCGGGAAACGGGAGTCTGCTTACCGATGAATATGTCCAACTGCTCCAGGAAGCGATAGATTACCATTGCCGGGACGACGCGCTCAGGATTACCAATGACTACCTGTCCCGGCTGGGAGAAAGCGGATACCCCTTCCACATCCTCCGGTATTACGTATACGCCTTTGTCAGTACCCTAATCGACATGGTTCCCCCTTCCCCGTGGGATTCGGGAAACCTGAACTTGCATGACGCCCTAGACGCCATAACGGCAAGCGGCAATCAGACCCAATTACGGCAAAGCCTGTGGATGTTCATTAACCTGTTATACACGGATGTACCGGATACCGGCAGGGAGAACGAAGGCATATTTCCCAAAGTGGATAAATTCATCAACGAGCATTACACCGATGTCAACCTCAGCCTGACCATGATCGCGGACAGCGTCGGGCTGTCGGTTAAGTATATATCCAAACTCTTTAAAATGGAAACCGGACAGGGGCTGCTCAGTTATATCGGCGCCGTCCGCATCCAGAAAGCAAAAGAACTGCTAAACGAAGGCCGTTATACCCTCAGCGAGATTTCGGAAATGGTCGGATACACCAGCATAAAAACATTCCGCAGGGTGTTTCAGAAAATTGAGGGGGTAAATCCCGGCAAGTACCGGAACCGGGCCTGAGCTCCGGCCTTGCGGACATTCAGACCAGGGCCAGATCCCGCATAACCCGGCTGAGGATCTCCCGGTTTTCCGGCCTCAGGGGTTTTACCGGAAGCCGGGGTACGCCGGTGCGGAAGCCCCGGATAGACAGAATTTCCTTGACCACCGCCGGAAAGGTTCCCAGGCTGAACTGCTGCCTGAGTTTGGCGAATTTCATCTGGGCCTCCCTGGCGGCGTCCAGGCGGCCCGCCGTAAATTCCCGGTAGATATCCACCGCCAGCTCGGGGCAGGCGGAAGCCACCGAAGATACCGCCCCGCATCCTCCGTGGATCAGGGTGGACAAGATAAGCCCGTCCCTGCCGGCGTATACGGAAAGCCGGTCTTTGCCTATCCGGAGGAAATCCAGAGTCAGGGCCAGATCCCCGGAAGAATCCTTGATACCCACGAAATTCTCAAAGCCAAGGAGCCGTTCCGCCGTCTTGACCGAAACAGACACCCCCGTAACCGCCGGGTTGTTGTACAAAAGTACCGGCAGCCCGGTCGCCCCGAGGACCGCGGCAAAATGTTCGTACAACTCGTCTTCGGAGGGCTTGATAAGGTAGGGGGTAATAACGGTGATAATATCCGCCCCTTCCGCCTCGGCCGCCCGGGTAAGGGCTACGGTTTCCGCCGTGGTGGCGCATCCTGAACCGAAAATGACGGGCGCCGCCGTTCCCAGGGCTTTCCGGGCGGTCCGGATAAGCAGGATCTTTTCTTCCCGGCTCAGGGCGTAAAATTCCCCCGCGTTTCCCGCTATGAACATGCCGGTAATGCCGGCCTTCAGCAAAAACCGGAGCAGCCTGGCAAATTCCTCCTCATTTACCGAACCGTCTTCCCTGAAAGGCGTAATAACCGCCGAGATAATCCCCTTGACCGCTGTCATATCAGGCTCCCCTTGTTGATTTGTTGGCACGAGCCGGTTCCAAAATTCCTATTTCAAAACCCTATCCGAATTCCCCTCCTGAACCCTGTCGTTCAGGCCATTACCGGGAAGAATTCAGGAACTCCTCCAGCCGTTTATGCATGGCGTCGTAGTCGAAGTTTTCCGCCTGTTCCCGCAGCCAGCGGATAAGATCCTCCCCTCTCTCGTAACTCCACCGTTCCAGTTCCCCAAGCGCCTCTTCCGTCTCATTCGAATTAAACGCCGCCGTGGCTTCCGATAGCTTCTTCAACTGTTCCCGATCAGGCTCCGCCCGCCGTTCCCGCTCCTCCCCAGGCCGGCTCGCCTCCCATTCCCCAATCAGCTCCCTGATGCTTCCCGTCAAACTACGCACCTTTTTCGCCAGTTCCCCGTGCCGGGACTTCACCATTTCTACGTTCCCTTCCTTCATCCCAAATTCTAGCTCCCGGGCCAGGGCTCCGGCTTCCACCGCCCCTATGGCGTTACATGTCCCCTTCAGACCGTGTACCTCTATCAGGTAATCCGCAGCCGATGCCTCCACATCCCGATCCATTTTCTCCAAAAGCTGCGGCGTGTGGGCGATAAACGATTTGAGTATCGGTATATACGCGGCCCCGCTGTTCCCGTACAGTATCAGCGCCCCGCTAAAATCTATCCCCTCAACAGTGCGTTCCAAAAGCCACCGCCCCTCCTCGTCGTTTTCCGGGGAGGAACCAACGGCCGGCTTTCGCGTCCGTTCTACCGCCTGGCTCTCCGCTTCCCTCAGTGTCTCCTCACTCTGTTTGTCCCTCACCCATTGGTTCAATACCAAATCTAGCCGCTTTATGTCTATCGGCTTCGATATGAAATCGTTAAACCCTCCCGCTAAAAACATCTCCCGACTCCCCCGTATCGCGTTCGCCGTTAACGCTATAATCGGTACCCGCCGCGCGTAGTCACTCCCTATCCCTTCCCGGATCTCCCGCGTCGCCTCCGTCCCGTCCATCTCCGGCATCATGTGATCCATGAATACCACGTCGTACCGTTTCCCCTCCCGTATCGCCTCCACCGCGTCCTTCCCTCTCAATACCGTGTCCACCTTCAACCCGTAGGGCATCAGTAACCCCGTCATCACGTCAAGATTCGTCTGCAGGTCATCCACCACCAGTACCTTCCCATAGGGCATCCACGATCGGATAAGACTGTTCCCCCGGCTCCGGTTCCTCCCCTCCATAAACCGGAAATTCCTCATGTTCTCCACCACCTCCCCGCCTATGGGCTTCTCTTCCAGTATCCCCTGGGGCAGCCGGACCCGGAATACGCTCCCCTTCCCGTATTCGCTCTCCACGCTTATCTTCCCCCCCATCCTGT
>JAITQR010000348.1 GCA_031288815.1 Treponema sp. | reverse complement strand
TGATCTCATCGTGAAGGTTTTTTTCCTCGATAAGATGCTGAAAAGTCTGGATCACATTGTAAGACCCTTTGATATGGCAGGAACTGCCGATACATACACACAACTCAACCATGTTTTTGCTCCTTATGTGAATAGTCCACATGCAGTAACTCGTGGACTCGGCCTTTGAGGACACCCCCGTACAGATTCATCATCAGGGGGTTTTCCTCGGCCCGCTTGATATTACAGAGTTTGTCCGCTACGTAGAGTCCCCTGCCTCGGGATTCCTTCTCCGGCCAGGGAGCGGCCGGCTGACCAGCGCCGCTTACACAACCGCCGGGACAGGCCATAACTTCCACAAAATCGTAATGCTCCCCGTCCTTGATCCGCTGTATCAAGTCATTGGCGTTCTTGAGGCCGCTGACCATGGCTATCTGAAGCTCCCGATCAGCGTATTTGGCGGTGGTGGTCTTTACCCCTTCCATACCCCGGACTCCCTGATAGGTAAAGGCCATAATAGAAGCGGGGGATTTATCGGTAGAAACCCTGCGGAGTACCGCTTCTGTAACACCTCCGCTCACACCAAAGATGACCCCTGCGCCGGTAATGGTCCCATACGGCATATCCACCGCTTCGGGAACCAGCTCCGGGAAAACAATCCCCGACTCCTTGATCATCCGCACCATCTCCTGGGTGGTAAGCACGTAGTCCACCACGGGTTTGCCGTTGGCCGTAAACTCCGGCCGCTTGGCCTCAAACTTTTTCGCCGTACAGGGCATCACTGCCACATGGACCATGGGCCGGCTGGAAATCCGGTTGTTTTCGTCGTTGATCACCGAGGCGAACATCTGCATAGGGGAACGGCAGGTGGATATATGAGGAAGCAGTTCCGGATAACGCTTCTCCGCAAACTGTACCCAGGCCGGGCAGCAAGAGCTAAACAGGGGCATACCGTCTCCGCCGCCGTTTTCCAAGCGCTTGATCAGCTCATCCGCCTCTTCCAGCACTGTCAAGTCCGCGCCGGTTGCGGTATCGTAGACCTCGTTAAAGCCCATGCGGCGCAGGGCCGCCACAAGATAGCCCATGGAGTTGCCCGCGGCGCTGACACCGCTTCCCGGCGCGCCGGCAATATCCTCAAGGCCCAAGGCTTTGCCTATCGTGACCCGCACCGCCGGGGCTATCTGTACCGTAACCTTGATATTGTTGTCGTCCAGGGCCTTCCACACGTGTGGCACATCGTTCTTCACCGTGATGGCTCCGGTGGGACAAACCGCCGCGCACTGGCCGCAGCCCACGCAGGGGGAATCGGCGATAGGCTTGTCGAAGACGGCACTCACCTTCATTTCGGCCCCCCGGAAGGCAAAGTCTATGGCCCCTACAGCCTGAATCTCGTTACACATACGAACACAGTCGCCGCAGAGTATGCACTTGTTGTAGTCTCTGGTGATACAAACCGAAGATTCGTCGAGCCGTGGTTCCTCCGCAGTATTGGGGAAACGAACCCCCTGAATATTGAAACGATCCGCCAGTTCTTGGAGCTTGCAGTTACGGTTCCGGTTACAGGTCGTGCAGTCCCTGCAATGATTAGACAGAAGTAGTTCCAGGATCATCTTCCGGTACTTCCGCAGCCGTTCCACATTGGTACGGATCTTCATCCCCGCCCTGGGAGGCGTGGAGCAGGCGGCTTCCAGACCTCCCCGTTCGGTTTCCACCATACACATACGGCATGCCCCGTAGATAGACAGATCCGAATGGTAGCAGAAAGTAGGAAGATCGATTCCCGCTTTACGGATCAGCTCCAGTATATTCTTCTCCCCATTGATTTCCACAGGGAGCCCGTCAATAGTCATGTATTCTTTGTTTTGCATATTCATCGTTTTATTTCCCCCTATCCCGCGATAGCCTTAAAAGGACAAACGTCAACGCAAGCCCCGCACTTAATACACTTGTTTTGATCAATGGCAAAAGGCCTCTTGGGTTCTCCGCTGATGGCGCCTACCGGACAGGTTCGGGAACACTTGGAACAGCCCTTGCATTTTTCAGCAGCGATAGTGATATTCTTGAGTTTTTGGCAGCTTCCCGCAGGGCAGCATTTTTCCTTGATATGGGCTTCATACTCATCCCGGAAACTCTTGATGGTACTTATCACCGGGAAGGGTGCGCTCTTTCCTAGTCCGCAGAGGGCGGTATGAGAAATAGTGTCCGCCAATTCCAGGAGCATCTCAATGTCCCCCTCCTCCCCGTTCCCCGTGACGATCCGTTCCAGGATGGCAAGCATACGCTTCGTGCCCTCACGGCAGGGAACGCATTTGCCGCAGGACTCGTTCTGGGTAAAGTTCATAAAGAACCGGGCAATCTCTACCATGCAGGTATGCTCGTCTAAAACCACCAGGCCCCCGGACCCGATCATGGCTCCGGCCTTTGTCAGGGAGTCGAAATCCATGGACATATCCAGGTGTTCTCTGGTAAGACGTCCGCCGGAGGGACCGCCGATTTGTACCGCCTTGAATTCCTTGCCGCCCCGCATACCGCCGCCGACATCGAAGATAACTTCCCGCAGGGTGGTCCCCATGGGCACTTCAATAAGGCCGGTGTTTTCAATGTTGCCGGTCAGGGCAAAAGCCTTGGTACCCGGGCTGTACTCCGGGCCGATAGATTTGTACCAGGCCGCGCCCCGGTTGATGATGAGGGGGACATTGGCAAAGGTTTCCACGTTGTTCAGCACTGTAGGCCGATCAAAGAGGCCGTGTTCAACCGTCCGCGGCGGCTTTACCCGGGGCATCCCCCGTTTCCCCTCGATGGACGCGGTAAGGGCGCTGCCCTCGCCGCACACAAAGGCCCCCGCGCCCCGGTTAATACGAAGATTAAAGCTAAACTCGGTACCCAGAATGTGTTCACCCAAAAGGCCTACCGCTTTGAGCTGTTCAATGGCAAGTTTGAGGCGGCTCACCGCCCTGGGGTACTCGGCCCGGACATAGATGTACCCTTCCGATGCGCCGCAGGCCAGGCCGGCGATCATCATCCCCTCGATCATCTGATGGGGTACCCCTTCCATGACACTCTGGTCCATGAAGGCTCCGGGATCTCCCTCGTCGCCGTTACACACCACGTATTTCTGCCCCGGAGGCTGGCGTTTCACTTGGGCCCATTTGCGTCCCGTGGGAAAGCCCCCGCCGCCCCGGCCCCGGAGATTGGAATCGCTGATCTCCTGGATGATCTCCTCCGAGGTCATCTCGAAAAGAGAGCTTTCTCAAAAGCACTGTATCCGCCGATGGCAAAATACTCCTTGATTGAAGTGGCGTCGATCTTGCCACAGTTTTCCAGTACCAGCCGGGTCTGCTTTTTATAAAAGGGAATATCCTGCCCCTTAAGACAGGACGTTCCATGCTTGTTATAGACCAGCCTTTCAGCGGGCTCCCCCGCTTTGATAGTCCGCTCAATAATATCCTCGCAGTCCTCAAGTTTTACTTTGGTGTAAAGATACCCTTCGGGTTCAATAAGGAGGAGGGGACCCATCTCACAGAAACCAGGGCAGCCTGAACGCTTAACCCCAACCATATCCTTCCCGCCGTGGTTCACCGGTTCTTCCTTGAGTTCCACCGAACAGGGAATGCTCCCGGCGTTCATGAGTTCAATGAGGCGGTCATAAATTTCAAGAGACCCGGAGGATACGCAGCCCGTTCCGGCGCAGACCAGAATTTTTTTTGTCTCCTGTTTGATCGCGTTTTCATACACCTTACGGGTCCGCTGTAACGATTCTCTGTTTGTGATCATATTACGCTGCTCCTCCTTCCTTGTTCTGTTTCAGTTTCACGAGCAGCTCCATGGCCTTGTCGGGAGTCATGGTGGGATAAACCTTGTCATTCACGGTCAGCGCAGGGCCAAGTCCGCAGGCCCCAAGGCATGAGACGGTCTCCACGGTAAATCCCAGATCGTCGGTGGTCACCTTATGCTCTGAAAGTCCCAGCTCTTCTCTAAGTTTATTCAGAATGGGGATGGACTTCCGTACATGGCAGGCGGTACCGTCACAGA
>JAITQR010000128.1 GCA_031288815.1 Treponema sp. | reverse complement strand
CTGCGCTCTCCGGGCGGATGACAAGCACTTAACGGTACTGAGGAATCTGCTTGAACGGAACCGGATGGAGAGGGGGCAGGAGGATTCCCTGAGCAACATGAACAAGGATCTGCACAGCGCCATAGCCAGCGGGGCGAACAACAGCGCTCTTCTGCGTATCATGGACGTGGTTTGGGACATTATGGGCGGCAATATGTGGCCTCTTCTGAAAAACGAATCGAACAACCGGAAGAGGCAGATAGAACTGCATTTGGATCAGCACGAGCTGATAGTGGAAGCCATATGCGCCAGGGACGAAAAGAAGGCCTACCAGGAGATGTACGAGCACCTGCTGACTATCGAGAGAGAGATGGACAGCCTGGTAAAAAAGCCCTTCGTCCAGGCGGAAGCCTGACCCCGTCTTGCGGCCGCGGACCCGGGTTTGGCGCATAGGGAATTAGCCGCGGGCCCTTGTAGCCCCCCTCTCTTTTAACATAAGATAAACTATGGGTTCCCAAGTAAAGCAATCTATCGAGCTTTTGATGCAGAATATCAAGCGGCTCATTTCCGTAGACAGCAAAAAGCTGGAGTATATCATCGCCGCCTGGATTGCCGGGGGCCATGTGATTCTGGCGGATTCCCACGGGGTGGGAAAGACATCCCTTGCCCGGGCCCTGGCCCATTCGATCCGCTGGCATCCGGAGGATATGGTCACCGGGGACGCCAGGATGGATGGGTTTAACCGTGTCCAGTGTACGGTTGACCTTCTGCCCCAGGATATCCTGGGTTACAACCGCTTTATCGGTCATTCCGGGGAGATAATCTTCAACAAGGGGCCGGTATTTGCCCATTTTGTTCTTTGCGACGAGATCAACCTGCTTACCCCCAAGACCCAGGGGAGTTTCTTCCAGGTGATGGAGGAACAGAGCGTTACCATTGAGGGGAAGCAGTACCGCTTAAGCGATCCCTTTTTCATTATCGCCACCATGAACCTCCGGGGGGTTCACCTGTTCCCCCTTCCCATACCCCAGCTTGACCGTTTCATGATCCGCCTCTCCCTGGGTTACCCGTCGGCGGAGGACGAGCGGGAAATTATGAACCGCCACGGCAGGATGGACGCGTGGGACAGCTTTGAGAGCGTAATCGACAGCGCCGACCTTATTCGGTGGAAAAAGATGGTGGACGATGTGCAGCTCCATCCCGATGTGGGGGCCTACATTGTGGACTGCGTCAGGCAGAGCAGGGTACATCCGGACATAGAAACCGGGGCAAGCCCCCGGGCCGGGGTGCGGATATCCCGCCTGGTTCGCTCCCTCGCCCTGTGCAGGGGCCTGGACTACGTGCCCGTTGATTTTGTAAAAGAATGTTTCATTTCCGCCATGGCCCACCGTATTGTTACCCGGGATCCCTCCATACCCCCGGAGCTTCCACTGGAAAGCATCCTCAATTCGGTTCCGGTGGAGCCCAAGAACCGGGAAAGCGCCTGATGGCCGCGCCGCGCTCGCCGGATGGATTGCTCCGGCGGTTCCGCGGGTTTCAGCCCGTTCTTAGCCCCGCGGGTTTTGCCGTCCTTGTTCTTGCCCTGTTTATCCTGATCCGATCCCTGTCCTCCCGTAACGCCTACGAAATAGTCCTGTCCCTTGCCGCCCTCTGCCTCTGGTTCGTCCTTTACTTCGCCGGCTCCCGCAAGGCCCGACGGCTTGCCGACCTCGAGCCGGGCTGGAAGCCTCCCGTCCCGGTATCGGCGAACACGGTTGAGGAGACCCTTATCACCGGCCTTGATATTCCGGTTCCCTGGTTTTTCCGCCTCCATTTTACCGTCCGGGGCCTTTTTTTCCCCGCCGGCGGCCGGCAGGGCTGTCCTGTTCTGATGGAGACATCCGCCCCCCGGAAGGGGCCGGCGCGGCTCAGTATGGATTTTCCCCTGTCGGGGCTTTTTCACGGGGAAGGATCCTGCCGGCTCCGGGACATTTTCGGCTTTTTTTCCTTCCCCTGCGGCCTGCCCCAGCACCGGAGCCTGGCGGTTCGCGGCGCTCCCTGCCGGAAAAAACCCTTCCGTATCAGTTCCCATTCGGGGGCGGAGGATAGGCGCAACAAGAACGCCAGCGATGAGGAACGGTACTACATGCGGGAATACGCGCCGGGGGATCGGTTCCGGGATATTAACTGGAAAAGCTCGGAACGTATCGAAACCCTGATCACCCGCATATCCCCGGATAACCAGGAAAAAATCAGCCGCATCGAGGTGTATTTCCGCAACTACGGCCCAGCGGGGGGCCCCGAAAGCCGGAAGCGGAAGGGTAAATTTTTAACAAACCAGGCTTCCCTGGGAGATCTCTGGCTTCTGGATCGGGCCAAGGCGCGGCTTGCCCAGTTTCTGCGTTCTATCAAGGAGGAGCAGGCGGGATACGTGTTCCGTGTCCGCGCCGCCCAGGGCGTCTGGGACATAGAGGATCAGGATGAACTGGAGGATTTTCTGGACGAGCTGGCGGGCCTTCCCTTTTCCCCGCTTCAGAGCGAGGACGCCGCCTCCGCCCTTGCCGAAGCTTCCGCGGGGCCCTTGGGGGAACTGTACGTCTTTTCCACCGCCCGGGACGCGGGACTCCCGGCTTTCCTCCTGGCCCGCCAGACCATGCCGGTCTTTCTCTTCCTCGCCGCGCCCGCCGGCCCCGGTGTCCGGCCCGATGATATTGAAACGCTCTCCCTCAGGGATTTTACGGCAAAGGGTTTCGTCCCCTCCCCTTACTGGCTGTTTTCCCGTCCCGGCAGGGTTTTGAACCCTCCCCAGCTTCCCGGCGGCAAAACGGAGATTGATTACGCGGAGGCGCGGTTATGAAAAAATCACCGGTACATAGTTTGACGGCCCTCTTTGTCCTGCGGCTCCTTTTCTACCTCGGCGTAGCCGTCCTGCCGATCCTCCATCCGGGAATTTCGGTTTCCTACGACCGCATAGGTCTGATCCAGTGGTTTTTGATTGTTCCCTTCGAGGCGGTTGCCGCCTTTCTCCCCGCTCCGGGAGGCAGGGCTTTAATCAAACTTACCCTGGCCTTCCTTCCGCTGCTGGTCTTTTCGTTCTATGCCGGAGGATTCGGCCCCGGCGTCCTGCCCCCCCTCTGCGCGGGGCTTTTGAGCTTCGTCCTGAGTTTCCTCCTTTTCCGTTATCCCCGCTGGGCCAAAATAGCGGTGCTGGAACCCTTTTTCCTGGCCTGGGTGTGTTTCCGGCTTCTGTCTTTTTCCCGTTCCGGGGAAGATATTGCCGGCCGGAGCATGGGACTTACCCAGATCATCCTGGTTTGGACTATCGCGGTTTTTTTGCTTCACAGCGTGGTGGTGTACTTCTGCCTCTATCCCCGGGGCCTTTCCGGTTCCCGGGGGGAGGCGGCGGTCTTTGCCCTGGTTTCCGCCGCGGCGCTGGGACTGGCCGTTTTTGTCCTGCCCGCCGACTTTATCCGTAACAGGGTGATTGTAAACCTGCTCTCGGATCGGATAGATGAAAAGATCAAGCCCGATGACAATGAGTGGGGTATCCCTAAGGACGGGGGAGGGAGGAGAAACAGCCGGAATACCATCCCCAATGACGGGATGGGCCAGGAACCCGGACTACGGGGCCTAAGCGAGTATGACTGGCCCGGCGAGGAAGGGGAGGGGAGGAGAAGGGGTACCAGGGGACGAAACGGCAGGGGAGACGGGGAAGGGGAAGCCCAGCAATACACGGTGATGGTGGTGGCTTCCAAGCGGGAGCCGGTGTACATGGGGAATTCCTTCCGGGGCCTTCTGGATCCGGCCAGGGGATTTCTCCCCAATCCGGAAGATCCTCTTAACCGCCTGCCTTCTCTCCGGCTTTTTAACACCTGGTTCGATAACACGCCGGTTTTTGACCGGGGAAGGGAACGGGTGGAGGTATTCTCCCTGTCCACCCTGTCCCAGAACTTTCTGCCTTACCGTCCCTTCTCCGTCCAACCCACGGTTCTCAGCGAAGGTTCCGGCCCCCTGCGTTATACGCACCGGGTGGTTTCCGATATGTACACCGCCGATCCTCTGGAACTGGCCCTGGCCCGGCTCCGGGATTTAAGCGCCCAGGAGCAAAAGGCCCTGGCCCCTTACCTTGAGGTTAACCTGGGGGAGGAGGATCGGGCGGTATTCGGCGGCTATCTGGATCGGGCGCTGGAGGACTGGCGGAACAACCGGGAGGCCATCATCGGGGACAATAGGTACCTGCTCCATATTTTTACCGGAGGCGGAAAATGGGAAATGGGGGAAACCGCCAACGAGTATCTGGACAGGATCCTGGCGATTCTGCTGAGCTTTCGGGACTACCAGTACAATGTCAGCGATAATGACGATTATTCCATCTCCGCCTTGAAAGAATTCCTCCTCAACACCAAAGACGGGGACTGCGTCGAATTCTCAAACACCCTTGCCCTGATGGGGCGGCTTGCCGGCCTTCCCTCCCGGGTGGTAACCGGCTACCTCGCGGCGGGAAGCCTCCAAACCATGGCCCACCTTCGGGGGCTTGCCGCCCTGCGGAGCAAGATAAAGGCGCTGCAGGACTTCCCCTTTGAGGATCTTTACCTGGTAACCGACGCCCACAGCCATTCCTGGACCCAGTTTTACATTCCCGGTTACGGCTGGATCGATTTCGAGGCCACCGCTTTCGCCATCCCGCCCATAGGCTTCGGCAACGCCAACATCAGGGACGTGGTGATTCCCCTGATTGACGAGACCCAGGTCTTTTCCCCGGTCCGCGCCTTCCCCTGGCGGGCGGTACTCCGGGCCCTCGGATTTTTAACCGCCGCGCTTCTGCTTTGCGCCTACGCCCTCCGTTACGGCAGGGAGATTGTCCTCCGGATTGAGGCCCGGCGGCCCGGCAGGACGGGGGCCCGTTCCCTGTACCTCCTGCTTTTGGCCCGTCTGGCGGCGGACGGCAAGCCCATAAAACCCGCCTCAAAAACCGCCGTGGAGTATTCCCGGCTTTTCCCGGCCTCGGACGCGGTTCCCCCGGATCCGGACGCTTCTCCCTTCGCCGAATTCGCGGCCCTGTACAGCGAACTGCGCTGGCGGGAATTCAGGGATCCCGGGGAAGAAGAAGACCGTTCCCGGCGGCTCCGGCGGGAGTACCGGAATATTATCGCGGCGGCCCGGCGGCCCGGTATCCGGGCTTTCCTGATCCGCCTATTCAGCTTACGGGGGCTTGCCTACTTATGACCCATACAACAAAAAATCCGCGCCCTTCAGGGTTCTTTCTCTTTCTCCTTTGCCTTCTGGCCCTGGCCGTCTCCGGCGGCTGTTCCCGGACTTCGGACTGGGTGCGGTTCCGGGGGGAGGGGGGCCGGGGGCTGAGCAAGACCCGCATATCCCCGCCCCTGGGGATACGCTGGAAGATAAAGCTCCAGCTTGGGGAGAGCGAAAGGATCCAGTCCCTCAATCCCCCGGTAGTCATGGGCGATACGGTGTACTTCGGATCGGAAGACGGCAATTTCTACGCCCTGGACGTGGAAAGCGGCTACATGCGCTGGGTGTTCAAGAGCGGCGCGGAGATCAATTCCATCCCCTACGCCGACAGCAACCAGGTGTATTTTGGCAGCAAAGACGGCAAAGCCTACGCCCTGTCCCGGGGCAACGGCCACGAAATATGGAGCTTCCAGACCGAAAGCCAGATCAATTCCCAGGTGGAGCGTTACCGGGACTACGTGATCTTCGTCAGCGACTCGGACGCCATCTATTTCCTTTCCCCCGAGGGAAAAGAGGAATTCCGTATTGACAACCCCGGCTGGTTCCACTTTACCTACCTCATGGCCGACGACGTGATGTACTTCGCCACCGGCCCCCGGGTCGAACTTATCGGGCCTTACGACATCAACAAGAGGGAATTCCTCTGGTTTGTGCCTTACCGCGAGATAGCCGCCAGTTGGTATTCCTTTCCCGCGGTTAGGGGCGATCTGCTGTACTTCTCCGCCGCCAGCGGTTACAACGGCATGCAGATGGCTTTCTACGCCTTCGACCGCCGTACCGGACAGCGGGTTTGGGAGCAGTACCGCGAGGGGGTCTGGAACGGCTGGGAATGGGACGAGGACGCCATCTGGGAACTGTTTCTCCGGGACGAGGAACTCCTGGACTTTATGGCCCCCGCTATCTGGAACGATCTGGTGATCTATACCGGCGGGGATAGTATGGCCCGGGCTTTCGACGCGAAAACCGGCGCCCTCCGCTGGGAAAAACTCTTCGACATGCCCGTAAGCTCCGCCCCCACCATTGCCGGCGACCGGGTGTACTTTGGCCTCCTGGGAGACGATTATACCCCGCCCAAACTGGTCTGTATCTCCGCCCGGGACGGCAGGTTCCTCTGGCAGATGGAAATCGAAGGCGCCATCCTCTCCGCCCCGGTAATCGCCGGCAGACGGATCATCTTCGGTACCGATAAAAGCGTCTTCTACGTGCTGGAAGAGGTGTTCTAGGAGTCAAAAAAGCCCGCGAGCCCGGAGGCTCCCGGGGCTTGAAGGGGGCGCTCTCAGCCCTTCTTCCTGCCGTAGACGGACACCCCTATCATAACCAGCAGGGTAAATACATAGGGAATGGCAAGAATAAAATCCGCCGGAACGTTGAATATGCCCTGGGCGTAATTCGAGAATGATTCGGCAAGGCCGAAGATCAGGGCCGCGGCAAAGAGACCCTGGGGCTTGCGGTTTCCCAAAAAGATAAGCACCAGGGCTATCCAGCCCTTGCCCGCCGAGATATTGGGGACAAAGGCCCCCAGGTTGAGGCTGAGGAAGGAGCCGCCCAAGCCGCAGCAGAAACCGGAAACGAGAAAGGCGGTAAAGCGGTAGACATCGGGTCTTAGGCCCAGGGAAACCAGGGCGGCGGCTTGGCCGTCGCAGGAACGCAGGCGGAAACCGAAAGGGGTCCGATAGAGAACCAGCCAGGCGGCGGCCAGGAGGAGCCAGGCCCCGTAAACGTAAACCGTATGGCCGGAAAAGAAATCGCCGATAACCGGAATACCGGCCAGAGGAGGAATATCGAGGCCGGGCAGGCTGGGGACACGCCCCAGGGACACCACCCCCCGGGTACCAAAGAAGCGGTGGGAAAGCACCACGGTCAAGCCCGCCGCGAAAAGGTTCACCGCCAGCCCCGCGATAAACACGTTGGAACGCAGCTTAAGGCAGGCCAGGGCGAGGAGGCAGGCCAGGGCGAGGGAGCCGAGAACCGCCGCAAGCACGGCGGCGGCGACACTGCCGGTAAAATAAAAGGCGGCTACCGAGGCAAACGCCCCGGCCAGGAGCAGCCCTTCCAGGGCGATGTTGAGCATCCCCGAAAGCTCGGTAAAGAGCCCTCCCGTGGCGGCGAAAAGCAGGGGGGTCATGATATTGACCGCGCTGTGGAGTACCGGCATCAGGATCTCCCTTTTCCAAAGAGATTGGGCAGGGCCTGGCTTGTCACGAGAAAAAAGACCGCCCCCTGGACCACCAGGGCGATTTCCGCGGTAATATCCGAATTCTGCATGGCGATCCGCGCCCCCGCGCCGATCCAGGCGAAAAAAACCGCCGCGGGGATCACCAGGGCGGGGTTAAGCCGGGCGATCAGGGCCACGGCGAGCCCGTTCCATCCCATGCCGGAGGAAAAGCCTTTTACCGTGCCGTAGTAGGTTCCGTAAACGGCCAGCCCCCCGCCAAGACCATAGAGGGCGCCGCTGAGAAACATGGCAAGGATCATGACCCGGCGGGTGTTGATGCCCCCGTAACGGGCAAAAAGTTCGTTGCTGCCGGTCATACGGATCTCGTAGCCTGTTCTGGTTCGGGAAAGGAAGACCCCGGTTAACAGGCTCGCCGCCAGGGCGATAAACAGGGCGGCGCTCAGGTTGGAGGGCGGCAGGATCAGGGGCAGGCGAAAGCTCCCGTCCAGCTTCCGGGTAGAAAGCAGGTTGGTGGCGGGATCGAGGAAGGGGCCGGTTACCAGGTAATCCACCACCAGGATCAAGGCATTGGAGATGAGGAAGCTGGTGATAAGCTCGCTGGTGTTCCATTTGGCCCGGCAGAGACCGGAGAAAGCCGCCGCGAGGCCCGCGACGAAGGTTCCCGCGGCAAGGCCGGCAAGGGCCCCGGTAAAACCCAGGGGCCTCAGGGCCAGGGCGATCAGGGTAGTGACAAAGGCCCCGGCATATATCTGCCCCTCCCCGCCGAGGTTGAAGCTATTGGCTCGCATGGCCACGGAGACCCCCAGGCCGCCGAAAATAAGGGGAATGGCGCTGTTAAGCATGTTGCCAAAAGCGTAAAGGTTCCCGAAAGGCCCCAGAAAAAAATACCAGAGGGTTCTCCCCGGATTTCTACTCAGTCCAAAAACGGAGATCAGCACCAGGAAGAAAGTAACGAGGATAAGGGTGATTATAGCCCCCGGCGCGCCGATCCCGGCCGGGAAACTTCCCTGGGCAAGCCCCCCCCGCTCCCCCGGAGAGCCCCTGGCCCCGGCGCTTCCCGGAGGCTCCGGGGGGCCGCCAAGCCCCTGGGAAGGCCCTCCCCTGCGCCAGCCGCCGAGGCGATTCCTATCGCTATTCATATCAAAAGGTATCTTCACACAATTCTATACCACCGGAACAGGGGTTTCCAAGACCCCGGAAGACCCCAAAAGTATACCGTGGAAACTTTCTCAAAATTTCCGAATCAATTTTCGCTCCCCCCCTTGCCACACAATACGTAGCGTGTTAGCATCGAATTATTCAAGGAAAGACGCTATATAAAGTGTATAACCGGGCCGGCTTTTACAGGCGGCCGGGGTAGTTCCAAATACCAGTTTCAAAGCGATCTTTGTAAGGTGGTTTCGATTGAGATGCCCCCATTGCGGCGGTTTTGACGATAAGGTCATTGAATCCCGGACTTTGGCAAACGGGGACGCCATACGGCGCAGACGGGAATGTGAGCATTGCGGGTACCGTTTTACCAGTTACGAGCGGATTGAGGACCGCCAGCTGATGGTGATAAAGCGGGACAAGCGCCGGGAACCTTTTGAGCGGGGAAAGATCGAGCGCGGGGTGGTCCGGGCACTGGAAAAACGGCCGGTGTCCCAGCTGAGCATAGAGAACCTGGTCAACGAGGTGGAAGACCAGGCCGCCATCCTGGGCAAGGTGAACCGGGAAATCCCGGCCTCGGTGATAGGCGATCTGGTGCTGGAAAAGATCGGCGCCCTGGACAAGGTTGCCTATATCCGCTTTGCCTCGGTGTACCGGCATTTTGAGGATTTGGACGAATTTGTGCGGGAAATACAAAACGTGGGAGGCAGGCCCTTCCAGTCAGAGGGAGATGGGGATGAGACAGGTAGTTAAGCGCTCCGGTGAAGTAGAAATCTACGACCGGCGTAAGATATACAACGCCGTGGCAAAGGCTTTCGCCGCGGCCAAGGGCCGAAGGGGAGGCGTGGGAGAAGGGAAAAACGGGGAAGACCCGGTGGAGGCGATTACCCGCCGGGTGGAAAGCCTTATCGGGGAGATGATGGCGAACCGGCATCCCAATTCCATCCCGGCCATTGAGGAGATTCAGGATCTGGTGGAGACCGCCCTTATCGAGGCCAGGGAGACGGCGGTAGCCAAAGCCTACATCCTCTACCGGGCGCGGCACGAGGCCATGCGGGACACGAAGAAGCTGATGCTGGACATAGACTCCACCATGGACGGTTATTTAAAGCAGTCGGACTGGCGGGTCAACGAAAACGCCAACGTAAACTACTCCCTGGGAGGGCTGATCCTCCACAACTCGGGGAGCATAACCGCCAACTACTGGCTGAAAAACATCTACCCCCCGGAAATAGCGGAAGCCCACCGGAACGCGGATTTCCATATCCACGATCTTTCCATGTTCTCCGGCTACTGCGCGGGCTGGTCCCTGCGCCAGCTTATCGCCGAGGGCCTGGGGGGTGTGCCCGATAAGATCACCAGCAAACCCGCCAAGCACCTTTCCACCCTGATGCAGCAGGCGGTGAATTTTCTCGGCTGCCTCCAGAACGAATGGGCCGGCGCCCAGGCCTTCAGTTCCTTCGACACCTACATCGCCCCTTTCGTGAAGGCCGACGATCTTTCCGACCGGGAGATTAAACAGTGTCTTCAAAGCTTTGTCTTCGGGGTGAATACCCCCAGCCGCTGGGGGAGCCAGGCGCCTTTTACCAACATCACCCTGGACTGGACCTGCCCCGGGGATCTGAAAGACCGCAACGCCATGGTGGGGGGACGGGAAATCGAATTCACCTACCGGGACTGCCAGGCGGAAATGGACCGGGTAAACCGTATCTTTATCGAGCTTATGCTTGAGGGGGACGCCCACGGCAGGGGGTTTCAATACCCCATCCCCACCTACAACATCACCGCCGACTTCGACTGGGAAAGCGACAACGCCCGGCTCCTCTTCGAAATGACCGCCCGTTACGGCACCCCTTACTTCCAGAACTTTATCAACTCGGACCTGGACCCGGGGGACGTGCGTTCCATGTGCTGCCGCCTCCAGCTTGACAAGCGGGAACTCCGAAAAAGAGGGGGCGGCCTCTTCGGCTCCGACGAACTGACCGGTTCGGTGGGGGTGGTAACCATCAACCTTCCCCGGATCGGCTACCTGGCTAAAAACGAGGAGGATTTTTACCGCCGGCTGGAACGGCTTATGAACCTGGCAAAGGAAAGCCTCCTGGTTAAACGCAAGGCGGTAACGAGGCTGCTGGATTCGGGGCTCTTTCCCTACACCCGGCGCTACCTGAAAACCCTGGACAACCACTTCAACACCATCGGGCTGGTGGGCATGAACGAGTGCCTGCGAAATTTTCTGGGCAGGGAGACCAGCATCGCCACGGAGCGGGGCCGGGATTTCGCCCTCCAGGTCCTGGGTTTTATGCGGGAAAAACTCGCCGATTACCAGGAGGAAAGCGGCGAACTCTTCAACCTGGAGGCCACCCCGGCGGAATCCACCTCTTACCGTCTGGCCAAGCA
>JAITQR010000321.1 GCA_031288815.1 Treponema sp. | reverse complement strand
CCGGGGATAGGCAAGTCCACCCTCCTCCTCCAGGCCGCCGCGGCCGCCGAAACCAGGGGCCGGGTCCTCTATATATCCGGAGAAGAATCGGCGGGCCAGGTGAGGATGAGGGCAGACCGCCTGGGCATAAGCGGCGAAAGAATCGAAATCTTCTGTTCCGGCAATCTGGAAGAAATCCAAACCATTATCGAGGCGGTAAAACCGGTGCTCATCATGGTGGATTCCGCCCAGACCCTTTTCAGCGCTGAGGCGGGGGCAAATCCGGGCACGGTAAACCAGATGAAGTACTGTTCCTGGGAGCTTGTCTCCTGGGTCAAAGAACATGACGCGGCCGTCTTTATGGCGGCCCATGTTACCAAAGACGGCCTCATTTCGGGGCCCAAGTCGCTGGAGCACATGGTTGATACGGTTCTTTATTTTGAAAACGCCGATTCCGCCAGCGAGATGGACTGCCGTTTCCTCAGGGCCGTAAAGAACCGCTTCGGCTCGGTCGACGAAATCGGGATCTTCACCATGGGAGAAAAGGGCCTTTCGGTGGTGGAAGATCCTTCCCTCCTCTTTCTGGTCCGCCGGGAAGGCGACGCGCCTCCGGGGGTGGTTACCGCCGCGGTGCTGGAAGGCTCCCGCTGCCTTCTGGTAGAAATTCAGGCCCTCACCGTAGGGGCAAAGGGGAGCATGAGCAGGGTATTCTCCGACAAGATCGACAGCGCCAGGGTATCGAGGGTGGCGGCTACCATAGAGAAACACCTGGGGCTCCGTCTTTCGGATCAGGATCTGTATATCAACGTGGCCGGGGGAATCAGAATTACCGAGGTGGGGGTGGATCTGGCCCTGGCCTGCGCCCTTTATTCGGCGCGGACCGGCATCCCCCTTCCGGCGAACGCCGCCGTGGCCGGGGAACTGTCCCTGGCCGGAGAGGTGCGGGCCCTGCGCCGCCTGGCCGCAAGGGTCAGAACGGCCCGGAATCTGGGGGTCGGCTTTTTTCTGGGGCCTCTCCCGGGGAGTTCCGCCGATGAGGAAGCCTCGGCGGAACCGGGTTTTTCCGGCGTCCGGGATATTAAATCGGCGGTTAAGGCCTTTTTTTCAAAAAATTCCGCGAAAAATTCGTAAAAAAATAATAAATGCTTGACCTTATCTTTAAAAGGGGGTATCCTATTCAGGAATAGGAATTACTTTTGGGATTTTTTGCGATCAGGTGTTTCTTTCGGGATTCTGCCTTTTTTACATGGTTTAGGGGTTTGGCTTTTCTCGTCCGCTCTTCTTTCTCAATCCTTATATATTCTCTCTTTGCATCCTCTTTCTGTTCCGGGAAAAACCGGAGGAGTGGAGTCGTCCGCGTTTGCGGGCGTGAATAGATAGGACTTTTGTCCGCGTGTGCCCGGACACGTAAACCGGGGCGAAGGCCCCTGTTTATTCCGGGAGAAGGAATTTTCTCAATGGCTAAGAAATTGTATGTCGGTAACCTTTCCTACAACACCACCGAAGACGGCCTCCGTAACCTTTTTTCCGGTTTTGGCAGTGTATCCTCAGCCAAAATTGTTTTTGATCGGGAAACCGGTAATTCAAAAGGCTTCGGTTTTATCGAGATGAGTACCGATGAAGAAGCCAACGCCGCCATCGCCGGGACCAATGGTCATGAATTCGATGGCCGCCAGCTCCGGGTAAACGAAGCTATGGATAAACCCCGCCGGGATCGGGGTTCCAACGGCGGATACAGAAACAACTGGTAATTTCCGGGCTAAAGGCCGCTTCCGGGGAAATTCCCGGGGCGGCTTGTTCTCTGTTTCGTGTTTGTTAGTGTTTTCCTCTGGCTAAAAGCTCTCCCGTTAATATGGGGAAGTTATGTAAGTCTATTTTCCCGGCAGTCCGGGTGTATGCTTAAGTAACTGTCGCCGTCCCGATGGTGATGACCCTCATCTGGAAGTCCGCGAAGAACCCTGCCCGCAGGTGTTCCCGGAAGCGCCGCACTTGTTACAGCCGCAGGGGGATCTCCCCTTGCGGAAGTTCAGGATAGTCCTCGCCAGGGCAAAGGCGATGATCCCCAGTACTACCACGCCGACGATAATGGTGGAAAGGTTTTCCAAAATAAAAGTCATATAAAACTCCTACGCCGCGGTCCGGCGGATTTTTTTGGCGGACTTGGTTTTTGTCAGAGCCGGTTTCCGTACCAGGAGGTAGACGAGGAGGGCCAGCGCGGCAAAGCCGAAGACGGTGCCTGTCCCGAAACCGCCGCCTGAAAAGAAGGTCCCCATCTGGTAGATGATGAGGGCGATGACATAGGCGTAGGCGGTCTGGTAGCCCAGGGCGAACCAGGTCCACCTGGCGTTGTTCATTTCCCGCTTGATGGCGCCGATAGCGGCGAAGCAGGGGGCGCAGAGCAGGTTGAAGGCCAGGAATGCGTAGGCGGAGATCACCGTGAAGTTGGCGGCAAAGGCATCCCAGAACTCGGCGCCGTCCTCAGCCGCTTCCGCGTAGCCATAGAGGACGCCCATGGTGCCTACGACATTTTCCTTGGCCACCAGGCCCGTGATAGTCGCCACCGCGGCCTCCCAGATCCCGAAGCCCAGGGGCGCGAAGATCCAGGCGATGGCCCCGCCCATGTCCGCGAGGAGGCCGTCATTCAGGTCTTCCACCATGCCGAAGCCTTCACCGGTAAAACCGAAACTTGAAAGGAACCAGGTGAACACCGCGGAGATAAGGATGACCGTCCCCGCCTTCCGTATAAAAGACCATGCCCGCTCCCACATGCTCCGCAGGATGTTGGTGATCCTGGGAAGGTGGTAGGCGGGAAGTTCCATCACAAAGGGAGAGGGATCTCCGGCGAACATCTTCGTTTTCTTGAGGATGATCCCCGACAGGATGACCGAAAAGATTCCCAGGAAATAGGCGCTGGGAGCGACCCACCAGACTCCACCCAGAACCGCCCCGGAGATGAGGGCGATGATGGGAAGTTTGGCCCCGCAGGGCATGAAGGTGGCGG
>JAITQR010000030.1 GCA_031288815.1 Treponema sp. | reverse complement strand
TTTTCTTGTTGCCGCTTTTTACCAGGTAGGCGATAATCGCGCCGACGATGATGATGGCCTCGAAGCCTTCCCGGAGGATGATAAGCAGGGAGCCGAGAAATACCCCCAGGGCGCTTTCCGCCTTGCTGTCCAGTTGGGCGGCGTCTTCCCTGATATACCGGGCCAGGGTATCGAGGCTCCCCTTTACTTCCCCCTCCGCTCCCCGGTTGATGGCCTTCTTGGCCGTGCTGAACTGGTACTCTACGGTGCTGGCCCGTTCCCCGGAGATCCGGGCCATAACGGTTTTTTCAAACCCCAGTTTTTCGTAGTACTGGAAATAGACCACGTCCACATCGTCTTTGGCGCCTTCCGGATCCCCCGCACGGTACTTGTCGTAGGCCCCGCTTAAAATACCGGCCATTTCGTCTGCGGTACGTGTCCAGTTCCTGGCCGATGCGGCCGGTTCCTCTTTTCCGTCAAGCCTGCCCGCGGTTACCCGCAGGAGGTAGGTCAGCTGGTTAAAATTCTCCCGCACCTCCCGCTGGGGCTTCCCGCCAAGCATGGATTCCTTGACATAGGCGAACCAGTCGTCAATATTTTGCGCCCTTTCCCCGGAGACAAGGTCTTTTACGTTTTTTTCAAAATCCGTATCCCGGTAATACCCGGCGTAAACCTGATCCATCTGGGCGCAGGCTCCCGCCGCGTCGGAGGAGACGTATGCGTAAAAGGCGTCATTCAGGCGGATACGCATCTCCGCTTCCAGGGCCAGCCAGCTGTCAAAGACGCCCGTCTGGGCAAAGAGGCTTACCGACAGCAGGATAAGCCCCGGCAGAAACTTCCTGCACATCAGAACTTAAACGTCGCCTGGATGGCGGCGGTAAAGGGATGGTCGCTCCAGTCAAAAATATTCCAGGCCCAAACATACTCAAGCTTGTCGGAAACATAGTAGCTCAGGTTCTGGGAGAGATTGAGCCCCAGGGTGAAATTCTCGAAGGGGGCAAAGTTCAAACCCAAACCTGCGGAAAGCCCCCAGGGGACAAAGGTATGGGTGTAGGTTTCCGTGGCCGGGTCCGCGTTATCGTTTGCATACACCACGCTGTAGAAGGGATCGTTTTCACCGTCACCGTCACTGTCAAGGGAACTGAGCCCGATGCCGCTGTAGAGGGTGAAGGGTCTCTTGGCGAAGGCGTAGGCCACAGCTATCCCCACATCCGGGTTGACGCTGAACTCTATCCCGTCGTAGGGATCGGGCAGGCCGGTGTAGTCCACCCTGGCGTTGACCAGTCCCAGGCCCAGATTGGCCCCCAGGTTCAGGCTGAACCGCTCGTTCAGCTCCACGCTCCGTTTGTAACTGACCGCCAGGCCGTTTCCCACCCAGTAGCCCTTCCAGCTGATGCTCTCGCCGCCGATTTTTTCAATGGTGGAAGGGTGGACGCCGATGTCCAGACCATACTCAAGGCCGAACCAGTGGGCCTCGCTGGGAGAGGTGTATTCCGCGCCCAGTCCCAGTTGGAAGTGGCCCATCTTTTCAAAATAATCATCATCTACCCACCGGCCCGCATCGAAGTCATAGTACCGGACATAGGAGAAGGCGTCGGTACCCTTCTGTTCCACCTTAAAGGTACTTATCTGGTAACCTATGGAAAATTCCGGCGCCAGGGTGCCTCCCCCAAGCTCAAAATTCCTCCCCCAGCCAAGGGCGATGAGCAGTTTCCCGTCGGAGTAGGCGAATTCCTCCGGATCGGCGCCGTCGGCCTCGTTTTTACCGCTGTTCAGGGACACCTTGTCAAAATCAAGGCCCAGCTTAAAGGCCCCGATGTTCCCCGGGCCGAGCAGGATATCGAAGCCGCCGTCAAAGACGATCCCCCGATGGGGGGCGATCCCGTTGGCGGTACCCCAGTCACTGTCGAAAGGAGGATTATCCACCCGGTCCCCGTCCACATTCGTTATGGTCTGGCTCCCGTCCCACAGGCTGGTGTCAAAACCGGCGCCCAGGTAGAGGCCTTTGATCCGGGTGGCAAAGCCCCCCGCGATACCGGCCTTGTTGCCGTTTACCGTTTTTCCGGTCCTGCCCGTATCCCAGCCCAATCCGTCACCGGCCCCTTCGGCGTTCCTGCCGCCCCGGAGAAAGATAAAGGCGTTGTCAAATTCCACGCCGTCGTAGTCATTGGGATCGGTGAAGGTGTCCGTTTCATCGTCAAAAAGACCGAAAGTGGACTCCGAAACAATAGAATCGGCGCCTACGGGGAGAAGGATCAGCGCCGCTCCCAAGATTATTCCCAAAAGACAGATCCGTGTTTTCATAAAAACCTCCTAAATTACGGGTTTTGCCGTCCCGCCGCCGGAATCTCCGGGGAAAGCGGCGCAACCCGAGTTTCCAATAAGTTAGAATATTATAACATTCTTGTCAACCAGCCCTCCGGGCTTGGGAATACCGGATAACAACTGTTTATCCCTTGCCTAGATGCGGCTTTTCCTGTAGGTTCCAGAAAGCTAAGACTGTTCCGGGATGCCAGATTCCGGATGTTTTTAAGCCTTGGACTATATCTTTATTTTTTGGAGTTTTTATGAGCGTAAGAGCTACGGAACGGCTGGTTGGGGATATTGTTGTTGCCTCCGGGTTATCTAACAGTCCAAAGATGATTGTAAAATCCGTTGATATTGAAGCGAAACGGGTTACCACGGTTTGGTTTAGCGACAGCCACGAAGGCCAGGAAGCGACTTTCCCGGCTACGGCCATTGACCGGGTGGAAGAGACCGAAAAAGCCGGCGCGGCCTCCAAGGCGGGCCGCCCCGGCAGGAAACCCGCTAAAAAATAAGCGTTCCCGGAACCGGCAGGAAAAAATCACTGATTTTGATACAAAACCAGTGATTTTTTTAATTAAAGCCCGAAGAGATACTGGTTCAAAAGGTTTTCCAGATATTCCTGTTTGCCGCTGCTTATCCCTGTTTTGCCGTAACCGGCGGAAACGCCGATGCCGGCCAGTTCCTCAAAGGAAAGCTCCCCCTTCTCGAACTTCGCGCCGCTGCCGGAATCGAAGGAACCGTAGCGTTTTTTCACAAATTTGGGGATCCTGCCGTCGGCGATGATCCGGCCGGCAATCTCCAGCCCCACGGCAAAGGCGTCCATGCCGCCGATGTGGGCGATAAAGAGATCCGCCGGATCTACCGAATTCCGCCGGATCTTGGCGTCGAAGTTAAGCCCCCCGGTGGTAAAGCCCCCAACCTTGAGTACCGCGTACATAGCCATGGCGGTCTCGTAGTAGCTTGAGGGGAACTGATCCGTATCCCAGCCGTTCTGGCTATCCCCCCGGTTGGCGTCCACCGATCCGAAAAGGCCGGCGGCGGCGGCGGTTTCCAGCTCGTGGGCAAAGTCGTGGCCCGCCAGCTCCGCGTGGTTAGCCTCGATGTTCAGGCGGAAATCCTTGTCCAGGCCGTAATACCGCAGGAAGCCGATAACCGTCTCGGTGTCGTAGTCGTACTGGTGCTTGGTAGGCTCCATGGGTTTTGGCTCAATGTAGAAAACCCCTTTAAAGCCCTGCTTACGGGCGTAGTCCCGGGCGGAGGAAAGGAACTTCGCCAGATGGTCTTTTTCCCGTTTCAGATCCGTGTTGAGGAGGCTCATGTAGCCTTCCCGGCCGCCCCAGAAGGTGTAACCTTGGCCGCCCAGTTCGATGGTGGCGTCGATGGCCGCCTTAACCTGGGCCGCCGCCAGGGCCACCACGCCGAATTCCGGGTTGGTAGCCGCGCCGTTCATAAAACGGGGATGGGTAAAGAG
>JAITQR010000210.1 GCA_031288815.1 Treponema sp. | reverse complement strand
CAGAAGTAGGGATAGTAGGGCTTCTTCCCTTCAACGTTCTCCTTGTACTCCTTTACCTTCTTCAAGAGGTTGTAGTAATCGTCCAGGGTGCTCAGCTTAGTGATGTCAACGCCGGCCTTGTCGGTAATCGCCTTGTTCACGTTGGGCAAAAGGTACACTTCCTGCTTGTTGAAGCCGGCGTAGTATTTCCCCTCGAAAATGGTTTTCTCAAGTTCTCCGGCGGGGTAGTTCTCCTTGATAACCGGGGAATTCTGCAGCCGGGCCGTCAGATCCGTCAGAGCCCCCTGCCTGGCCAGGCTGTACATCTGGGCCTGGTTCAGGTAGACCAGATCGTACACTTCCCCCGCGCCCAGTTTTGCCGTCAGGGTGTCGTAGTAATTGGCGGGAACCTTCTCGAAGCTGATGCTAAGACCCGTCGCCTTTTCCAGGGCCTGCTGGAACAACAGGTTTTCCGTGTCGTCTTTGCCGCCGGTTACGGAACTGAGTACCTTGACGGCTCCGGGGGCTTTTTTCTGGCCCGCGCCGCCCGCGAAAATCAGGGCGGAGATCAGGGTTAACAGCCCGACTGCCGCTATGGTTTTTTTGAACATAGTAACACTCCTCTCTGCTTAAAATGCACCCTCCTACAAGGGTGTAAAAGTTGCCTCTTGAATTCCCTCCCGGAACTTATTCCTTGGTGGAACCGAGCATAACCCCGCCGGTAAAGAAACGCTGGGTAAAGAAGTAGAGCAGCACCAGGGGGAAGGCGGTCAGGGTAACCGCCGCCATCTTCGCGTTGGCAAAAACGTAATCCGTTCCGGATACCGAGTTCGGGGAGAAAAGGAGCCAGCGCAGCACTACCGGCATGGTCCACTTTGCCATGTCCGAGATAAGGGTGACCGTAAAAGTAATGTTGTTCCACCGGCCTATCAGGTTCAGGGTTCCGATAGTCATGATCCCCGGAATGGAAAGGGGAAAATATATCCTCTGGAAAATGGAAAAATCGGAAGCCCCGTCAATGCGGGCCGCCTCGGGCAGGGACTGGGGAACCGAGGAGAAGTAGTTCCGCATCAGCAGGATGCTGAAGCCCCCCGCCGCTCCGTGGATGATCAGGGCCGTGTAGGTGTTTATCAGGTGAAGCTGCTTGTTCGTCTCGTAGAGGGAAACCAGGGTCAGTTCCCCGGGCACCGTCATGGTGAGCATCACGAACGTGGTAAGCAGCTTCCGGTAGGGCAGCTCTTTGTGGACAAGGACGTAGCCCGCCAAGGAGGAGACGAAGACATGGAGCAGCATCCCGCTTACCGACACGTACACGGTATTGAGGAAGGGCTTCCAGAGGTTCACGTAGTTCCAGATAAAATCGTAAGCCTCAAAGGTGAAGGGGTAAGGGAAAAGGACAAGTCCCGGCGCGTCGGATTTTACCCGGGTGGAAAAGGAGACCGCCAGCACGTTCAACATGGGGATCCCCATGGCTATAATTACCAGCAGGACCGCGGCGTAAACAAGAACCCTGGCCGGCAGGGGAAGCCGGTCGGTAAATTGCGGTTTTTTTACCATCGTTTTATCCTAATCATCGTACCTGGAAATTCTTCTGGTAAGGGCGACTACCGCCAGGGTTCCGATCATTACCAGCGTCGCCCCGGCGGTGGCGGTTCCCAGTTTGAAATTCAGTATCCCCGCCTCATAAACGTAGAGCAGCAGGGTACGGATCACCCGTTTGTTTACCGGGTTCTGCATGACGTACATCTCGTCAAAATGGGTAAGCACCCCAATGCTCAGGAGCACCAGTATCACTTTCATGGTTCCCGTCAGGGAGGGAAGGATAATCCTGCGGATCTGGGTAAAGCGCCCCGCGCCGTCTATCCGGGCCGCCTCGTACAGGGTGGGATCTATGCCCACGATGGACACCGAATAGAGCAGGGCGAAATAGCCGATAGACCTCCAGACCCCCATGCCGATTATCAGCGGCTGGGCCAGGGGTTCTTCCGCCAGAAACAGTACCGGCGCCTGGCCGAAAAAGCCCCTGAGGGCGTTTACGATTCCCCGGTGGTCGAAGATAAGCGCCCAGACACCGGCGATGACCGACCAGGAAAAAAGGTAGGGCAGATACGCGATGGTATGGGCCGCCCGGCGCAGGGCGGCGAAACCCAGTTCGTTGATCAGCAGGGCCAGGATCAGGGAGAGGCAGAAATACAGCGCCAGATCCGCCAGGCCGATGACAAGGGAATTGGCGATGGACTGGATAAAGTCCGGGTCTCCGGTCACTTCCGCGTAATTTGCCATCCCCGTAAAGGGCCGCGCCCCGATCAGCCGGTTTGCCTGGAAGCTCATGAGTATCCCCTTGAAGAAGGGGTAGTAGGAAAAGACCAGGAGGTACAGCGCCGCCGGCAGGAACATGAAGTACAGGAAACGGTATTTCCATATCCCCGGCCCCGGATTCCGAAGAATCGGGCTTTGGATCGTTTGCTTCATACATTTGCTCCCCAGATTAGTATCAGTCCGCTTTTTCCCCTTGGGAATCAAAAAATCAGACATGTATTGTCTATTAAATACCGGTTGAATATGTCCAAATAACGTATCCCTGCCCGCCCCGCTTTCCAGGCGCCGTTCTAATTTGTTGTATTGTATAGAATTAGCCGTTCCCCCTTCAAACCAAAGGGAAAGACGGTGGGATCGGTTTTTTGCTTTTTAGACATCCTTTGTTTTACAATTTTTCCCGGCCCCTTACCGCGCGGCATCCGGTTTTACGGTTTCCCCGTGTCCGTCCCGTTCTTTTAACCGGTGATTGTTAAAAGTGTGTTAC
>JAITQR010000109.1 GCA_031288815.1 Treponema sp. | reverse complement strand
TTCAGATTTTGATTGAACAAAATTGATTTTCCCGGTACAATGCTTATAAAACGGTGCCCGGGATATAAAGTCCGGCCCATTACTGTTTTTAAGCGAGGTTTATCGGGAATGCTGGACATTGGTCCTATCCATCGCAAGGAATACGAAATGGACAATGACGGCCCCGGAGTCGTTGTTATAGCCGAGGCTCCCGGCAGGATTCATTATTTGGGGGAACACGGGGAGTCGAAGGCCGCTCTTTTGCTTTCTTCCGCCATAGACCGTTATATCCGGGTGGCGGTGAGCGCCAGAAAGGACAATTCGCTCCGTTTTTTTGCCGCCAATTTGGGGGAACGGAAGCGAACGACTCTGGTCAACCTAAAGTACAAAAGGGAAGACCGCTGGTCCAATTATATCAAGGTAGCCATTCATATCTTTGCCGAATTGGGGTATCCGGTAAAGGGACTCAACTTCACCGTTGCCGGGGACATTCCCCAGCAGATAGGGCTTGCCTCATCGGCGGCCATTGAAGTAGCCGCCGCGGTGGCTTTGCGGAGTTTCCTGAAAGCCTCCGTAAGCGACAGGGAACTTTTGTCCCGGCTTAACGCCTCCCAGCTTGTCTTTTTCGGAAAGGATACGGATTATGTGGATTATCAGATCATCCTTTCGGCAAAAAAAGACAGCTTTTTTGTGGTGGACGAGGCTACCCGGGAGATTCGGAAGCTCAAGTCTCCATTCACCAAGTATAAGTTTTTGCTGACGGATTCCCGTGTCCCCAGAATGGGGGTTGAGGATGAGCTGAAAAGGCGGCAGGCCGACGTCAAGAAGGGCCTGGAACTGCTTTCCCAGAGAAAGCAGGGGATTAATCTTCGGAATTTTGTCACCTCCGATCTTGTGGAATCCCTGGGCGATCTTCCGGAGGAAATACGGCGGCGCTGTATGCACATTGTCCAGGAGCTCAGGCGGGTAAACAACGCGGAAGAGGCCATGAAAAAGCAGGACTATGTCGCCCTGTCCAAAATATTTTTCCATTCTCACGAAAGTCTCAGGGATCTGTACGAAGTTTCCTGTCCGGAAATTGATTGGCTGGTCAAACGGGCCCAGGAAAACGAGGGGGTTCTGGGTTCCCGGATGAGCGGTCAGGGTTTTGGCGGTTGTACCTATACTATAGCCAGCGAGAAAGCCCTGGAGGATTACCGCCGGCGTTTTGAGGATTATGAGCGGATATTTGGTTTTCACCCCCAGACCTACGAAATAAGGCCGGCCACGGGGGCGCGGCTGGTGCCGGCATAAAATGCCGGGGCATGAGTGCCGAGCATAAATGCCGGGTATTTATGCCCGGCATAATCTGTTTTTCCGGGGTAATACCATGAATATTCTACTTGTCAACGATGACGGCATAAACGGAGAAGGGTTTCTTGACTTTGCGGAAGCGCTGCGGAGCCGCGGGGGCCACAGGGTGTATGTGATTGCGCCGGATGACAACCGCTCCGGCGTTTCCAACGCCATAACCGTGGTGACCAGCCGCCTGGAATTAAAACCCGCCGGGGGAGACGCCTGGACCTGCGCGGGTACCCCCGCGGATTGCGCCAAGCTTGGGATCATGGGGGCCATACCGGCAAAAATAGATGTACTCGTGTCGGGAATCAACAAGGGGGCCAATATCGGCACGGATATCGTCTATTCGGGAACCGCCGCGGGGGCGAGACAGGGGGCCTTCTGCGGCGTCCCTTCCGTCGCCTATTCCCTGGACGGATACCTGCCTCCGCTTTACTGGGAAGACGCCATCGAGTACGCGGTTTCCCATCTTGATGAATTTGCCGGTCTCTGGAAACCCGATATCTTTGTCAATGTAAATATGCCCAATATTTTGGGGGGCGGGCATGAATACCGGATCACCTATCCTTCCCGCTGGGTCCACGGCGATCGCGTTTCCTTTGCCCGGGAACCGGACGGGATCATCGCGTGTACCATCGAGGGTTGGCCGATCGATACTGAAGACGCCGAGGGGACCGACAAACAGGCGCTCGTTAACGGGTATGTTTCGGTGAGTCCTGTCACTATCTATCCGGTGGTTCGCAAGGATCTGTGCCCCTGCGCGCCGGGTTTTATCTCCGTTGATCCCCGTTCCGAAGGAGTGTAAGACACCATGGCGGAGAAAGGCGAGGCAAAAAAGCAGGGAACAATCCGCCGGGACAATCAGGACAGGGACATCCCCGCGAGAAAGGGCCTTCGTGAGGGGAAGCGGCTTTTTAACCTGAGCCGCTGGGATATGGCGCTACGGGAATTGCTCGGTGTGAAACCCGTGGATTTTACCGCGGAGGAAAGCATCGATCTTGCCTATTTTATCGGATTGAGCTATACCAAACTTGGCCGTTACGAGGACAGCCTGCTCTATCTGGAACAGGTGATCGCCGGCAGCAAGGATTTCCTCAGAAATGCCCAGTGCCGGATGACTTTGGCCTATATTTACGTGATCACAAACCGGGAAAAACTCGCGGAGTTTGAGCTGGGGCAGCTTCTCAAAAACGGTTATGAGTCCGTTCAAATATACACCACCCTGGCCTATGCCGCCTGGGTACAAAAGCGCAACAAGCAGGCAATAGCGTATTACGAAAAGGCCCTTGAAATCGACCGGAACAATACCACCGCGCTTAACGGTCTGGGATTTATTTTGGCCGACGCCAACATCGATCCGATACGCGCGCTCAGGCTCTGTAAACGGGCGGTGGAGATGAAGCCGCAGAATCCGGCCTATCTGGATTCTCTGGGCTGGGCTTATTTTCAGTACGGCGATATTGCCGAGGCCCGGGCATGGATGCGTAAGGCCGTTGAACTTTCGCCCAAAAATGAAGACATACGGGTTCACCTGAAAATAATTAGTGGAAAAGAGTTATGAAAAGCGGAACAGTAATCGGAAGGATCCTGCTTGCGCTCTCCGTGTTCCTGCTGCCTTTCACGGCGGAAACCCAGGAGACGGCCGGTGACTCGGGAAACGCTGTCCGGCCAAACCGGGGGCCGGCGGGTACCGATCAGGACGCCATGTACGCCAGGGAGGAATTCCGTCTGGGCGTCCAGGCGTATAACCGCTTTTCTTTTAACGCGGCGATCAGTTCCTTTGAGCGGGCGCTTTTCTACCGCCCGACGGAACCCCTGATCCTTGACTGGCTGGGCCGCTCCTATTACCGTTCGGGGCTTGAGGAAATCGCCCTGAATCAATGGCAGGCCGCCGTACAGGGTTACGGCGAAACCGCGCCGGAAAGCCTGGTCTTAAGAAGCCGCATGGAAATCGTAAGGAACCGTCGCGGCGTCTTGACGCGCGTCGACGAGGACAACCGTTACGTGGAGGCCGGCCGTTATCTCGGCCGTTACGACGACGTTGTTTCGTGGAGGCAGCCGACGGCGGCGCTGGCCCTGGAAGACGGAACGGCCTGGATAGTGGCCTACGGCAGCAACGAGATCCTCCGGATCGATCCGAACGGCCTTATCCGCCAGAGAAGGCGCGGCCCCATCAACGGCTTTGACCGGCCCTACGATTTGGCGCGCGGGGAAGACGGCCGGCTTTTCCTTTCGGAATTCCGGGGCGGCAGGATCAGCGTGCTTGACGGCGACGGGCAGTGGCTCTACTACATCGGTTCCAAGGGCCTGGGAGACGGCCAGCTGATGGGGCCGCAGAATCTGGCCCTGGACGAGGAAGGCTACCTCTATGTCGTGGATTACGGCAACCGCAGAATCGTTAAATTCGATCCGGCGGGAGACTTTATCATGTCCTTTGCCGGCAGGAATACCATCGGCGAAACCGGCGTTTCCGGGGATACTTTTCCGGGGCTTCTATCCCCCACCGGAATCGCCGCCGGAAACGGGAGGATCTTCGTCGCGGAATCGAGCAGCGGCCGTATCTTCAGCTTTGATCACAACGGTCAGTTCCTGGGCGTGGTGATAGACGAGGGCTTAAGCCGACCCGAAAGCCTCAGGTTTTTTCCGGACGGCAGGCTGCTTACCGCCGACACAAACCGCATACTGCTTGTGGATGTGGATTCCGCCCTGGTAAGCGAACTGGGCCTTGCGG